>JBARRE010000021.1:0-2975 GCA_049644065.1 Sedimentisphaerales bacterium
GCAGTGCCGCTGCGCTTCCGACAATGGCGCCAAGTACCGCCAACGTCCCGCTTTCAATCATCAGGAGCCGCCTGAGAAGCTTCGGTGAAAAGCCGACGGCCAGCAGCATTCCGATCTGCCCGCTGCGTTTCTCGACACCGAATACAAAAATCAGACTCATCAAAATCAGTGCTGCTATGATAAGAAACATGCTCAGGCCCAGGAAAAGCCCGCCGAAATCGGTCGAGCCGCCGCCTGCTTTTACGCCACTCTCACGGACAGGCTGAAAAAACAATCCTACTGAAGCGGGATTTACCGTCTTTAACAAGCTCTCAGCTAAATTCGCTACGGATATTGTGTCCATAGGGTAACGCACGCCTGTCAGGTTTCCATATCTGTTCGCCCACATCTTCCGGCCGGCTTCGAGTGTGATAAACGCCTTGGGTGCACCGCGATATTTATCCCAATAGTCCTCGTCTTTCTGGCGTATCTTATCGAGATCGACGGGAATGCTCGAATCCCAGTCTCTGCAGTTATCGACATCCGCCAGTCCGGGGAAATCCGGCATAAAGTCCGAATCAACGGCCAGGCTCGCCATCGGAAGAATCCCCCTGATCCGGAAACTTTCTGCCTGCTCCTCGAGTTTCCTCATCAGTGTCAGAGCAAAATAACGAAGCTCGATCATATCGCCGGCTTTGGCGCCAAGATCGTCGGCAATCCACTGATTTATAAGAATTTCATCGTCCCGCATCTCCATCGGAACAATACCGCCTGCATCCGCGGAACGTCCCATCGCCGTGACCATCGAATACGGCGTTGCTTGTGTCGCGGGCATCCTGCCCGCGTTTCGAGGGCGGGACGCCCGCGCTACACGCAGCTCGTTGACGAAATACGTCAGGATTCCAACCGCCTTGTCGCTTGCACTCATGGCGGCTTCGGCCAGGGACTCATCGATAAATATCCGCCTGCTGCGCACCTCAAGGGCATCCTGCTGGTCCAATCTGCGGAGTTTAAGACCCGCATCGGCGAGTTGCCAGCGTTTCTTTATCACCTTGTTTGCGTATTCAGGACTAATGTTTCCTTCGGGGCTCTCGGCAACCAATAGCATGTTGGCTTGTTCATAGCGGCCGAGTTTCTCCTGCATCCAGCCCAACGGCACAAAAGCATTCAGCGGCGATACCTGATTGGCACGCAAGCTGAAACGGCCAAATTCCGCCTCTGTGGCGACTGCCCTGACCTCAAGCCGGAAAGCAACAGATAAATCCGAATCCGGCGAGACCGGCAAGTCACGAGACATAACGCTCGGTTTCTCAATCCGAAGCAGAACTTCATCCCCCACGGCGACCTTTAGTCTCGCTGCCAATTGTTCGTTCAGGACAACGCCCTGTTTCCTATCATTTTCAAAGGGATTTTTGCCTTCACCGATAGTAAAAAAGCGTTCGTCCACGCCGAGCACTTCAATTCTATTGGCGCGTCGTTTATCGCTGCCGTCGGCGATCATGCCACGCACGAGCAGCAAGGGAGCCGCTGAAGTGTTTAACTCGTCCGCCAGCTCATTTGCCAATCCGGCCGTGAAGAACCTGTTCTGAGGGACAAGGGCAAGCTGCGTTTTGCCCAGGCGGGCCTTGACCATCATTTTCAGGCTGTGACGCACCTAATCGCCGACAACCAGCGCGCCGGTCAAAATAGCGGTGCTTACAACCACGGTCAGCAGGACACCCAGGTTGGTCCTCCAATAGAAGCCAAGACTTTGTTTGGCAAGTCTCCACAGACTCATCGCCGGCTCCTGTCTTTCAACAACCCGTCGCTCAATTCCATGACCCGGCCCATACGCTCGGCGAGACTGAGCGAATGCGTCACCACAACCAGCGTAACCTTTTCACTGCGGTTTAATTCAACCAGCAAGTCGGCGATGTTTTCCGAAGAATCTTTATCCAGTGACCCGGTAGGCTCGTCGGCAAGCAGCAGTTTGGGCCTGTTAATTAGCGCCCTGACTACGGCGACACGCTGCCGCTGCCCCCCGGACAACTCGCCGGGACGATACAGCAGAAATTCCTTAAGCCCCACGCGCTGAAGCAGATGCACCGCCCTGTCACGTATTTCCTTCATAGAGGGACGCTTCTTATCGGCAAGCGTCGGCACCAGAACGTTTTCGAGCACCGTGCACTGCGGCAAAAGATGGTGCAATTGAAAAACGAAACCGATTTGTTTGTTTCGGATTCCCGCCAGCTCCATCTCACCCAGAGCGGCAAGGTCTTGGCCGTCAAACAGCACTTGTCCGCCGGTCGGATAATCCAGTGTGCCCATGATGTTCAAAAGTGTGCTTTTACCGCTGCCGGATGGGCCGACAACGACCAATGACCGGCCCGGCTCGACCTTTAGCGTGATGTCTTTCAGGACAGAAAGACCCTGTTTATCCCCCGGAGACTCATACTTTTTTGCTACATGAATGAGTTCAAGCATCATGATCCTTACACTTCTGGGCAATTTGTCCATATATACGAACCATATGCTCCGCGGTTTGCTCAATATTAAAATTTTCAAAAACTGCGGCTCTGCCCTGCTCTCCCAGCCGTCGCATTTTGTCGGGATCGAGCAGTAGAGAGCCTATGGCGTCCGCCAGAGCTTCGACGTTATTTGGCTTACACAGCAGCCCCCCGCCGGTTATTTCTAACAGCTCCGGAAACACGCCGCTTGCCGGCTCTACCACCGGCACCCCCGCCGCAAGGGCTTCGAGTACATACAATCCGTAAGCGACCGGCTGCTTTTCCGGCACGGAAAGCACCGAAAGGCTCCTCAGAAATGCAATTCTGGCTTCGCGGTCGAAATCCGGCAGAAACTCGACGTCGTCAATTACACCGTGAGAGCGCAACTTTTGTCGAATCTTCTTCAAAAACGCTTCATCGTCGGATCTCTTGCCGCCGGCGATACGCAACTTTGCATCTCTCAGTTTTTCATTTTTCTTCAATTTTAGAAAAGCATCCACGAGTGTGTCC
>JBARRE010000022.1:0-2465 GCA_049644065.1 Sedimentisphaerales bacterium
CGGCACTGACCATCTCGCTCGGAGAGGAGTTTGTGCCCCGGAATGAACGCAAAGCGATTTCACTTGATCCGGCGATATTGAGAGAATATGTCGGAGTGTATGAAATTGCGCCTGAGGTAATGCTGACGATTACCTTAGAGGACGGCAGACTTCTAACTCAGGCGGCGGGGCAACCCAAAGTCGAGATTTTTCCGGAATCAGTAACAATTTTCTTTCTGAAAGTTGCTGATGTGCGAATGATATTTGAGAAGAATGGTAAGGGTGAAGTTTTTCAAGCAGTCATACGACAGGGTACCTCCGACATGTTTGCGAAGAAGGTGAAATAACATCATGAAAAACCATACATCGACACACACAGTTGACGCCGAACAGGATTGGGATTCAGCTAGCGATTAAAGGAGAATATTAGACTGATGATGGATCGCCTATTATGCACCAAATCAATCACCTTTTATGCCCAGCGCGCTACCATTGGGCCAGAAAGCCATGTATAATGATTAGGGATGTAACTTCTTATTATCTTAAAGGATAGACTTGATGTCACGTGGTCCTATTCGCCCTTGATAAGTGCAGCCAGCACCGGTTCAATTCCCTGGGGTCCGTTTGATCGTTTCTACCGGCCTGAACGCTCAAAGGTCGCCCGCTTCGGCGCTGGCCCGGTACGAACGTGCGGCCGAACACGGCCCCCCCGAATTCATCACGGGCAAGGTGAATGGAGTATTCCTGCTCGACCGGCTTGCACCATGCGGGATCATCTCTGCAGGCGAAGTAACGCACGGTCAGGTTTAACGGAGCGTCCGGATCGGCGTTTTCGAGGCTGATAAGAAACTCGCGAGGATCGCTGTCGGATTTGACTTCCAGCTTTGGTCCGTCGCCGGAACCTGGTGTGACTTTCGTGCCCGATGGTGCTTTGATCTCGAAGTGGAGCGGATCGGCAAGATTATTCCAGTGCGTGTTGTGAATCGGATCGATGTGAAATCCGAGGTAGATCTTCCCGCTCCCCTTTTCGAGCACGGACTGCTCGGCCTCCGCACGCAACTTGACATAGAACGGCTGCCCGTTTTGCTTTGGCTCAATCTTCAAGGGAACCATGATGCCGGGCACTTCGATTCTCGGCAGAACGGTGCCACGTGTGTTCGGTCGCATCCGGAAAGAGGGAATCCCAAGATCGGCGACGGTCGTCGGCTTGGCCACCTGTCCAACATGCTCTTCAAGGGCCGCTCGCAGCCGGTCGCCATTGCTCCACATTTGCATGTGAACGATACGCCCTTCGCGGTCGAGCACAAACTCGGAATTGTTGGTGTTTCCGATGGCCCGTTTGAAATCGTTGTTCATGTTGTCGGCGAGCCATGGAACCTGAGTTTTTAGGCGTTGCCGAGCTTCGCCGATGTGCATCAGGCGTTCTTTAAGCGAGAAAGGTTTGACGATACCATTGTTCTCCGGGTGCGCGAGTGCGCGATACACGTAGTAGAACTTGACTCCCTTCGATGCGTAGTCCCAATGAACTGCTTCGACACCGGGATAGCTGCCCAGGAATGCCGGGCACGTCAGACATCCGGCGACGAGCACTGTGTAATTTCCCTTGAGCTGTTCAGTTGAAAACTCCTTGCCGTCGGCATCGACGATCTTGACCGACGGAAATGGCTTGCCGATCTCAAGTCCCGAAGAGGCGAGACGCCCAAGGCCGGCCTGCCCCGGCCCAATGCCATCCGGGGCGAACGCGCTGAACCGACCGGGTCGTTCGCTGCCGGAAGTGTCACGATTTCCTACAGCGCCTTCCGGCCGACCTTGGCGATTCGGTTGCCGAGTAGCACCGGCTGCGGGACGACCGCCCGGCCGTTGGCGTTGCCGTGACGCCTGCAACTCTTCCTTAGTCACCACCCCGTCGCCGTTTGCATCGGCCGAAAGAATGAATTGCTGGACGAACTCGGGTACCTCATCTTTCTGGAGCTTTCCGTCCTTGTTGCCGTCGAAACGTTCGAAGACTTCATCGACGCTTGGCGGTCCGACCCGCGCGCCGGGGCGTCCAGACGGAGGGCCGCCGCCGGGTTGCCCTTCTCCCGACTAGGCAGGCTTTTGGCTTGGTTTGTTCGTGAATTCGGAGAGTTCCACCCGTCGCGCCGCGATGCGCTGTTTGGCCGACTTTCGTCCGGCCCGTGCCCACTGCCCCCAAACTCGCAAGTACTCGGGAATGGGAATCCCGCCATCGGCGTTCGTATCCAACGCGGCATAAACCTGCTCGGCCAACTCGGGGTCGGAAAGCAGCTTCGCTGCATGCTTGACGAACTCCGCTCGCTCGACTAAGCCATCTTCATCGTCGTCCATCCCCTGAACGATTGCTTTTGCTTCATCAGTAATGATCCGGTTCAAGATATATTCGGCTTTCGTGACGACTCCGTCAGCATTACCATCGGCGGCTCGAAAAATGCCAGCCCGTGCCTGGGGCGTCATGTAACCTCCCTTGT
>JBARRE010000023.1:0-3125 GCA_049644065.1 Sedimentisphaerales bacterium
ACGCGAACCGGCCCGTGATTGGACGGCGATGGTCCTACGCAGGTAAATTTCCCTTTTTTGCCATCCAGCTCGCTGCGGTTGCTTTTAGTTACGTACGT
Source organism: Sedimentisphaerales bacterium (assembly GCA_049644065.1). Classification (GTDB taxonomy): domain Bacteria; phylum Planctomycetota; class Phycisphaerae; order Sedimentisphaerales; family Anaerobacaceae; genus JAFGPJ01. Next base: position 99 of record JBARRE010000023.1, read on the forward strand.
CCACACACCCTGCGCATCGGGCATAAACCGAATACGATAGATGCCGTTGCCGTCGTAGAATCCTTCCGGGCGAAAAACTCGCTCTTTCTGCCTGAACTCGCCGCTCAGTTGCACATCGACAAAGGGATTACCTCCGGAAGGCCCCTGGAGTTCCAGTTCAAATATCCCCCAGTGCTCGACGGTCTCTGAATTCGATTTTACCTGAGCTACCACAGGAACCGCGGGCAGCAATGCAAATATCAGAACTATAATTCTAACGAATAGTCGATTCGACAGCAGTGCCCGCATCATTGATCCTTTCTGCTCAGGCCTGGGCTAACTAACCAAATCAAACGGCGAAATGTAGTCGCCATGCTTTTCGGCGGCGTCATTAAGACGTTTTCGTGTTGCCTCCAATGCGTCGTATACTTCCTGCGGACTGCCGGGCACGTTTTCCTTATGGAATTGCTCGACACGCTCGATTTTGGCCAGATTCTCCGGCACTCGAATGGTGAATTGATTGATGTAATCCTCTTTGGTGTAGTCCTTATCGAGGACCTGTTTGAACAACGGCACGAGGTCTTCATAACGAGGAATCTGACCGGTCGGGCAGGTAATCGCGGGCACGTCGCCGTGAATGCGCAGTTCCATCCATTTGACCCAGACATGCTTGTCGGGCACGTCATTGGTAAAGTTGCCTTCGGTGTCTCTGAGGAAGTAGTTGACGCCGAACACCAGAGGCTGCTTCTCGATCCCCTGGACAAAGTCAATATTGTTCTGGATGTATTTGCCGAAAGGAATCGCGAGGAAATCCTGGATGCTCATCAGGTTTATTTCCATCACGCCCTCTTCGCCGATAATCGCAAAGGTGGTCTCGGTTTCGAGTGACGCGCCGTAGGAGACTATGCCGTGGGTCCAGTCGAAAGCCTGCTGCACCGGGACGGATGCTTTCGGATCGCGTCCGCCATACAATACGCCGCCGAGGGGGACACCCTCCGGGTTTTCCAGTTCCGTATCGCAATTAGTCAGGGCTGTTAAAGCTACTGTGTATCTTGCGTTTTTGTGAGCCAGCGGGATTTCTTTTCCGTTGGCGTCCTTCTTGCCTTTTTGCCATTGGCCCGAGAAGTTCACGCCTTCATCCGGCGTCTCTTCGCCCATACCCAGCCAGTAGGGTTTCTTATCCTTGACCAGGATATTGCCGAAAATAATCTCGCCGGGTTTATGCAGAATGTCCCATATCATGGGATCATCCTTTTCCTTGACATTCTGAATTATGCCGAAGATTCCCGCTTCGGCGTTTACTGCGCGGAACTCGCCATTGATCTTTCTGAAATAGGCAATATCGTCGCCCAATATGGTCTCACCGGGCAGCATCGCTGTCGAGGTCTTGCCGCAGGCGCTTGGAAAAGCGCCGGCAAGATACGTCTTGCGTCCTCCGGGGCCATAGACGCCGGATATGAACATATGCTCGGCGAGCCAACCTTCCCGGTCGGCCTGACGGATGGTGAGCCTCAGGGCGAGTTTCTTGAGCCCCATTGTGTTGCCGCCGTACTGGGTGTTGACGCTGTAGACCGTGTCCCTGGTATAGTCCATGTAGATGCGTTTGTTTTTCACATCCACGCTGATCTTATCGTTACTCAGCTCACCGGCCGAGTGCAGGAAACAAAAGACATTTTTATCCTTCTCAATCTTGCAGAATTGCTCGTAGGTGGTTCGATAGAGCAGATCCTCGTTATGGGCCACATACCATGAATCTGTTATTTGAACGCATGGAACACTGAACACCGAACCGGCCGGCCCCAATGACAGGAAGCGCAAAATCATCGTCCTTCCTTTCATGGAGTCTTTGAGCAAACCTCGCACCTCGGCGAGTCCCTCTTCCCTTTCCGCCTGGTTCAGCGCCTCGCTCAGTTTCTCTGTTTTCGGCACCAGGTACTTGGTTGCTTGCCTGTCGCGACCCTGATCATTGGGCCCGTCGAAGTGATACGTATGTCCGGGCGTTTCGAGAGGGCCCTCTTCTCGGCTCTCGACCGCCATTTGGCGAACATGCTTCACATCTTCCTCGGAATCTGTACAGACAAATACCTTCTCCGGATTCGTAAGCTCTATCGCATCGGCAATAAACTCGTGTATCTTCACATTATCCACAGCCATGAGCCTGTTGTAATTTTCCGTTGTCAGCTTTTCTTTCAATAATTCGTTTACATTACTCATTATCTAACAATTACCTCCACAAGAATTAATAAAGTCCAAAAAACCGCGTGATTGTACTTGCATATCTATTGGGCGTCAAGTTCTTTCTCCTTGGACAAAAACATCCAGGAAATTCCGAACTTTGAACTCCCAATCCTCATATTGCTCCTTGTCAATAATGTTACAACCGTTCGGACAGTATGCTTCGGTTACCAAATACCTCACTCTTTCCTCGTCCGTCTCGGTTGTGCCTCTTTTCCGCTGCCCCAGCGGAATAATCAATCTTCCTTCTTTACTGAATCGTTCCATACGCAATTCCTTTCTTCCTAACATTCGCACTTAACACTCTTGGACACACTTCTGATCAGACCTGTTAAGACGATTGTATCCTTGCACAAGAGCCAGGTTTGAAGCTACGACCTTGTCCATAAACATCCGCTCTGTCGGGCTCGTCGTACTTACGAACCTTATCACATGGTACTGAGAGAGAATTGGAACAGCAGGAGGCACAAGGGATTTCTCGGCCAATTCGACTCCTTGGACAACAGCCGCCGTGCCGATATATACTCCATCTCCCAACGCAGCATCGAATACTCGTGCGCCAAATCCAACAAAACAGCCTTCACCCAGAGTGCACGGCCCATGGACAATACAGCCATGTCCCAGCGATGTTCGGCATCCAATCGTCACTCTTGTCCCCCCAAGCGCATGAATAACTACTCCATCTTGAATATTGCAATCCGGCCCGACCTTGATAGACGCCACCTTGCCTTGAGCATCCGTCTCGTCAGCTCTGACCACAGCGCCTGGCCCAACAAAAACCCTGGAGCCTATATGTACAGCCCCAACGATTTG
>JBARRE010000024.1:0-20655 GCA_049644065.1 Sedimentisphaerales bacterium
GCCATAGGTAAGGCTGAGCGCCCATTTGCCGCTATGGCTGACCGCGCTTACCGCTCGCGGCAGGATGCGTTTCTCTAACGACTCTACATCCAGAACGACCGATACGATTTCATCGCTTTTCTCGTCGTTGTAGATGATTTGACGCTCGGGATTGAGCGGATTCCAATGAAGCATCGCTCCCTGCTGCAGGTTCCAGGCGCGCGTTTCGGCTACTTTTCTGAATCGGCCTGTCTGTGAATCGACCAGACCGATGACCGCGGCTTCGCCAGGAGTTGGCATACGGTCCTGAAAACCGCTCTCCAGGCAGACGAGACGCCGGCCCGACTTATTCCAGGGGCATATCCCGTAATAACCAAAGAAATGATGCTTCGGTCCCCTGGTCAAAGTGCGCACTTTGCACTCGATACGCGGCGTCGTTACTTGCGATGCCTGTTCCGCACGTAAGGACTGCGATCCAAATAAGCCCATCAGGGCCGAATTAACCATAAATGTCCGCCGGTTTATATCCATTAGTTTTCTCCAAATAATAGCTGCAAGCCTTAGTCAAATGACATTGCGATTCTAAATCCGTTGTTGAAGTGGATCCGGCAGCCGAGCGGGGTTCTCATGCGGATGTACGAGCGAAGCAGCCATGGGGGATTGTATGAAGAGCCTCCCCGTGTAATGCCGTGATTGAACCTATAAGGCGAGTCGAGCCGTGCCGAACCATCCGTCGGAGCGTCTTCAATACCGGGGTGCCACATGTCCTGGACCCATTCCCAGACGTTGCCGTGCATGTCATAAAGTCCCCATAAGTTTGGCTTCTTACTGGCGACGGGATGCGTTCTGGTAATCGTATCGGAAGTCCATTTACACCACGCCATCTCGCCGAGATTGCCCGCGTAATCTCCGGTGGTTCCGGCGCGGCAGGCATATTCCCATTCGGCTTCGGCAGGCAGGCGAACGTTCCGGCCGGTCTTATCGCCCAGCCACTGGCAAAACGCAATAGCATCGTACCAACCGATATGAGTAACCGGCTCGTCGTCGGTCTGAACGTAGCCGGGAAAACGCCAGTCCTGGCAAATAATATCGTGCCACCCTTTTTCGCGGCCGGCATTGAAGACCCAGCCTTGTTTCTCGGCATCGGTGACATAGCCGGTCTCGGCAACAAAGCAGCCAAACTGTTCGAGAGTAACTTCGGTCGTGCCCATGTAGTAGCTATAGTCGATAGTGACTTCATGGAGGGGCAATTCATAAGTCCACTTGTACTGATCGACGTAGTTATGCTCGCTTCCCATGATGAATGTTCCGGGATCGATGCGAACCAAGTTAAAGTCAATTTCGCCGACGGTCAAAGTGAGTTTGGCAGGCCCTGCGACGCCGGATCCGAATGATTTGAGCGATTTCCTTGCCACAGAGGCAGGGCGGTTGGCTTTGGCAGCCGCGGGATAAGCGCAACGTACGATTCTAAAGCCCGTGCTGCACTGCCGGAAGAAACGGTACACACCGTATCGGGATGACGATCTGCACGATTCTTTCGGGCTGCAACAGGAGCCGCCTCGCAGGGCACGGCGCGATGCGGCATCGGCTGGGACGTCGGGCGTCACGGCGGCGCTGCCGTCGGCCGGGGCATTTTTATAATTCCAGTAGTAGATATCTTCGCACCATTCCGAAACATTGCCGTGCATGTCGTAGAGTCCCCAGTCATTCGGCTTCTTCTGTGCGACAGGGTGGATTAATCTATCGCTAGTAGTGTTGTACCAGGCCATTTGTTCGATATCGCCGGCGTAATCCCCGGTGGTTCCGGCCCGGCAGGCGTATTCCCACTCGGCCTCCGTCGGCAAGCGGAAGTTTTGGCCGGTCTGCTCCGAGAGCCATTGGCAGAACGCTTTGGCATCGTTGTAGTCGGCGCGGGCTATCGGGTGGCTCTCGGTCTGCTCGAATCCCGGATTCTCGCAGGGCCGGTTTTCAGCCGAGCCCATGTGATCGGAGCAGTGTCGGCCCCATGCCCAGCCTTGTTTTTCATAGCCGGCGGCTTCGACAAAGGCTCTGAATTGGGCTACCGTAACTTCGGTCTTGCCCATGTCGAAGCTGTAGTCGATGATAACCTTGTGGGCGGGTCTTTCATCGCCATCGTGTGTGTTCGAACCCATGATAAAACTGCCCGGCGGAATAGCGATGAACTGATATTCCACACCGGCAATTTCGATACTGGATTCCCGGAGTGCAAATGCCGGGTCAGGGCGAACTAAAGCGAGTGCAACTGCGAAGATGATTAAGCTACCGATTCTTAAACTCGGAATAAATTTCACAGGCAATTGCTTTACTCCTTTCTGTCTCAGGATGGTTTTAATCGGCATTCGCCATTAATTCTGCCCAGCCTACTCAGAGAGCTTCGTTTTGAACAAAATACAAAGATCGCCTCGAAACTTCAAGTTTCAGAAAAAATAATAAGTAAAGATTGCTCGATTTTTCGGTCTCGCTGAGGCCTGCGGTAAATTCAAGGCAGTTTTTTTTTGCTCTAAGTGATAGCTATTACTTGAGCTATGACGAAACGCCCGGAAGGTCTTATAAAATTGCCGAAAAAAGCGTTACGTTCGGCATCGATGTCGGCACTTAGCTATAGTTTTGATTAGTCGATTATTAAAAAAATGAAATGAGCAATTAAAGTTACAGAATCAGAAGCGGTCGAATACACAATAGTAAATCATACCCTCCTCCACGAAGCTGAGTTTGCCGGTCGCATATAGAATGCGGCCGGCACGCTTCGCATTAATAAAGATATTTTGTGAGAGGATTAAGCGGATAATTGGTAAATGATATAGCCAAGGTATGCGCATACCAGTAGTAATCCGCACACTCGGCCAATAACGCGCTTGCCGATTATTACAGCAACGGCAAAGGCTATACTAACAATAATCATAATCCAGTAATCAGTCCCGCAAGCCAGCCGATCTGTAACTTCAAACGGCCGAACAACTCCCGCTGCCCCGGTAACGAGCAGGGTATTGAAGATATTGGAGCCGACAAGATTGCCGACCGATATGTCGTGATGGCCTTTGATGGCGGCTACAACGCAGGTTACAAGCTCCGGAAGCGATGTGCCGAACGCTATGATGGTCAGTGCAATGACACTTTCGCTCAGGCCGATCTCTCTACCGATAAATACCGCTCCCTCCACAGCCATTTTATCTGCCCCCAATGCCAGGCCCGCCAATCCGATGAGAACGAACAGTATGTTCTTTTGTGTACTTCGCGTTTTTTGACCCGCATCCGGCTCAAGACTTTCGATTTTACGGTCAGGCTGCTTAGCTTCCCGTCGAGCCGCATGAATCGTTAGAAGAATCAATGCTGCAAACACGGCTAACAGGAATATACCTTCCGGTCTGCTTACATTTGAATTATGCAGTAAAGGCCACAACAACAGAACCATTAACAACATTACCGGTATCTCACGGAACAGTGTTTGCCTTTGAACCCTGAGCGGCCGAATCAAGGCAACCAGACCGCCGACAAGTGCCAGGTTTGCAATATTGGAGCCAAAAACAGTGCCGACAGCTAAATCTCCGCCGCCGGCTTTTCGCAAAACGCCGGCAATACTCGCAGCAACTTCAGGCGCCGAGGTCCCCATTGCCACCACCGTCAAACCGACTACAAGTGAGCTGACACCGAGTTTTTGCGCTAATCCAACCGCACCGGCCACCAGCAACTCAGCAGACTTCCACAATATAACCAGCCCACCAACCAGAAGAATGATATGCAAGATTAAATCCATCTCAAAGCCCAGGCAAAACAATATTTTCGCGTACTCTGTACAATGTACCCAAATTATAACTTCAGTGCGGATACTTTGGTAAGGAATTTCAAATCAGTCTTAACCTGGATACTCACGAGAAGAGACCGGTCTGCAATGAATCCGGATTTGCCCTTAATGCCGACCTTGCTCAGATACTACCCACGACCAGGCAGGCATTATGGCCCCCAAAGCCGAAAGAATTGCTCATAACAATATCGACCTTCGCCTGACGAGCTTCAAGAGGCACAAAATCCATATTTAGATCACATCGCTCATCCGGATTTTCCAGGTTTATCGTGGGAGGGATAATCGATTCGTTAATGACCTTTACACATATTATAAGCTCTACCGCACCAGTAGCGCCGAGCAGATGCCCAAGGCAGCTTTTCGTCGAGCTGACCGGCATTTTATATGCATGCTTCCCAAAAACTCTTTTGATGGCTGCACTTTCAGCGACGTCGTTCAGTTCAGTACCTGTCCCGTGTGCGTTTATATAGTCAATTTTTTCCGGCGCCAGACCGGCATCAGCCAGCGCCATCTTCATTGTTATTGCTGCACCGTCCCCGTCCGGCAGTGGGGCGGTAATGTGATAACCGTCGTCGGTCGCACCGTAACCGAGCAGTTCGGCGTAAATATTCGCACCGCGTTTCCTGGCATGACCTTCTTCTTCCAGAACCAAAATGCCGGCTCCCTCAGAAAGAACGAATCCGTCTCTGTCACTATCGAACGGCCTTGATGCCGCCTGCGGGTCGTCATTTCGCGTGCTCAGTGACCTGGCAGCGCAAAAAGAGGCCAATCCAATCGGCGTAAGAGCCGCTTCAGTACCGCCGGTTATCATGATGTCGCTTCGTCCGCCGGCAACATTCAGATAAGCTTCTCCAATAGCATGAGTGCCCGATGCACAAGCGCTTACGACACAAAAATTGGGACCTCGCAGACCATAGCAAATCGCAATATTGCCGCTGGCGGCATTAGCCATAAGTCTTGGAACACAGAAAGGAGAAGTCTTGCTCGGTCCTTTATTCAAGATTCTCAAGTGCTGATCTTCGATCTCCTTGATGCCGCCTATACCTGTACCTACAATTACGCCGGCACGAAAGACGTCTTCTTTCGAAAAATCAAGCCCGCTGTCATTCAACGCCTGACTTGCTGCAGCCATGGCGAACTGGGTGAAGCGGTCCATTCGCTTGCTTTCCCGCCGGTCAACGTATTTTGTTACGTCGAAGTTCTTTACTTCGCCACCAAAATGCACGGGGTATGCACTGGTATCGAATGATTCGATAGTGGAAACACCGCTCCTGCCCTCGCACAGTGCCGCGAAAAGCTCATCAGCGGATTCGGCTAAGGCGGTTACGCAACCCAAGCCTGTAATAACAACTCGCCGTTTATTCATACTCAGCTTGTTCGCTACTCTTGGCTTTTGGATTGTGCAACATTAACAATATAATCGACTGCGGCACCGACAGTCTGGATTTTCTCGGCTTCCTCGTCAGGAATGCTCATATCGAACTCATCCTCGAACTCCATAACAAGCTCAACCGTATCCAGCGAGTCGGCATTTAAATCGTTGATAAATGAGGTTTCACGCGTTATCTCATTCTTGTCTGCGCCCATTTGCTCACTTATTATCTCGATTACTTTCTTTTCTATCGCTACAACATCTACGCCTTCAGCACTCACTTGTTTATCCTCCCTAATAAAATTAGGAATCTATTTCATAACTTTACAATTAGTATCCAGCAACAAAACTGGTAAGAACAACGATTCTAAGAATTTATTTCGGCGGGTTATATTACCCCCAAAGACACATATCTACAAACATTTTTTTTAATTTTTTTACATTGCCATTCCGCCGTCCACGCAGAGGACCTGGCCGGTGATATAGCCGGCATCGTCTCCGGCGAGAAAAGCGACCGCTCTGGCCACGTCTTCGACCTGACCAAACCGCCGGACCGGAATAATCTGCTTTGCGGCGTTTTTGACGACATCCGGTAGTACATTAGTCATTTCGGTCATAATAAATCCCGGTGCGATACAATTTGCAGTAACATTCTTCTTACCGACTTCTCGTGCCACTGATTTGGTCATACCGATAAGCCCCGCCTTGCTGGCAGCGTAGTTGCTTGAACCGGCCTGTCCCATAACCCCTGCAACCGAGCTTAAGTTGATAATACGTCCGAATTTGTTTCTGACCATTGACCTGACGGCAAAGGTTGTCGCGATAAAAGCGGCACGGAGATTGACGTTGATGACACGGTCAAAATCATCTTCTTTCATTTGCATCATTAGCTTATCGCGAGTAATGCCGGCATTGTTCACCAGAATCCCGATCCCGCCGTGCTCAGAAGCTAAAGAATCGAGCGTTTCGGTAAGCTGATCCGTATCAGTTATATCCACACACTTCGTAATTACCGTGAAACCGGCCTGCTTTACAACATCCTCAAGCTCAGCGAGCTGCTCGGCATTGATATCCAGCCCGGCAACGATTCGGCCCTGCTTGAGCAGTTCCAGAACGATTGCCCGGCCAATCCCTCTGGCGGCACCTGTTACAACAGCCAGCCTTTTTTCCGACATCCTTGTTATCTCCCAAATAAATTCTCGAAAGGCCTTCAGATATTGAGCCCCGGTTTTATACGGCGGCTTGTTCCAATAATTCCTTTATCGCCTTCAAACTACTTACATTGACGACCTCTGTTTTTCTGTTGATTCTTTTCATAAGTCCCGTCAAGACTCTGCCCGGTCCGATCTCATAGAATTTCTCGACTCCATCGGCCAGAAGCCGTTCCATACATTTTTGCCATAAAATCGGACAAGTCAACTGCTTAACCAGACCTTCTTTGATATTTTCGCTTGTCTGATAATATTCTGCATCGATATTGGCAATTATCCGTGTTTGCGACGGCTCTTTAATTTCAGAATCGGCCAACGCTTTTGCAAGCGCTTCTGCAGCGCCGGACATCATCCTGGTATGGAACGCTCCGGCAACCTCCAGGCGCACTGCTTTGATGGCTCCGACCTTTATGGCCAATTCTTTGCCCCTACGGCAGGCTTTTTTGTCGCCGCTTATTACGATTTGTCCGGGACAGTTGAAGTTGACAGGCTCCAGGAGATCCCCTTGGCCGGCCTCCTCACAGAGCCAACGAGCAGTCTCTTCATCCAGGCCGATAATGCTAACCATTGCTCCTTCGTTTGCATCGGCGGCGGCCTGCATGGCCTTTCCGCGCTTTTGAACCAGCTTCAGTCCGTCCTCGAAACCAATTACTCCCGCGGCATACAGGGCGGTATATTCGCCCAGACTAAGGCCGGCAGCGGCATCCGCACTAATGCCCTTAGTGGCGGGCTCTGTCCGGATAACCTCCAGAATTGCTGCCGATGTTGTAAAAATAGCCGGCTGTGAAATTGTCGTACTACTCAATTGCTCGGCAGGACCTTCAAAGCAGATTCCACTCAAATCAAATCCAACGATATCATTCGCCTTATTGAAAATCTCTGCTGCTGAGGGAAATGACCTGGCAATTTCAGCGCCCATCCCTACAACCTGAGCGCCTTGTCCCGGAAATAAAAAAGCCGTGTTCATAATTCTTATCTCGTTTATCGCTCCATGGGATACACTTGAGTAATCAAAACTCAATCACATTTGCTCCCCACGTCAATCCTGCGCCGAAAGCAACTAAAATCACAATATCACCTCGTTTGATTCTTCCCGTCCTGACACAGTCATCGAAGGCAATCGGTACTGAGGCCGCAGATGTATTGCCGTACTCACTAATGTTTATAAAGACCTTCTCATCAGGCAGTTTTAAGCGCTTCGCTGCAGATTCAATGATTCTTGCATTCATCTGATGCGAAACGAGCATCGTAATGTCATCAAGAGTCAAATCACAGGCGTCCAGGCAATTGTTCACTGTTTCAACGATTCTCCGAATCGCCTGCTGATAGACTTCCCTGCCCTTGATTTGCATATAGACTTTCTTGGGATCATCCAGCGGCCTGTTCGCCGGATGGCGAGAACCATATGCCTGGCAGTTCAATGCATCCCAGCGATTCCCATCCGAATGCATCGTGCTGTATAAGAGACCCTTTTGGCCGTCTTTACTTCGTTCAAGCACCATAGCACCGGCGCCGTCCCCGAAAAGGATACAGCTTGAGCGGTCAGTCCAGTCAGTAATTTTGGATAATGTTTCCGCCCCAATGACAAGTGCGTTTTTGAGTTGGCCGCTTTCTATAAATTGCTGCACAATCGATAGGCTATACAGAAAACCGCTGCATGCCGCGGCCAAATCGAATGCCCAGGCTTTCTTTGCTTTCAGGGCCCGCTGTACAAATGACGCCGTCGAGGGAAAGACCATTTCCGGCGTTATAGTTGCCACAATAATAAGTTCGACATCTTTAGGATCGAGATTTGCTGTTTCCAAAGCCTTCTTTGCCGCTTCCGTAGCTAAAAAGGCCGTGCTCTCATCGTCCGTTGTAATATGCCGAGCCTCGATACCGGTCCGCGTCTTGATCCATTCGTCCGAAGTATCCACCATCTTTGCAAGCTCTTCATTTGTCAATAATTTCGCCGGTGCAAATGAGCCGTGACCGGCGATGACAGCACGAAAAGCGGGGGGGCGACCGTTAGTTTGGCTATTCATCCGTGGTCCTTACGCAAGTTCCCGAAAGATACTCAATGATCTTGTCATTTATTTTTTCCGTGTAGAATCTTTTAGACGCTAAAATCGCATTTTTTATCGTTCTACCCTGACTTGAGCCATGACAGATTACCGCCGTTCCGTTAACACCCAGTAACAGTGCACCGCCATACTCATTATAGTCATATTTCGTGTAAATTCTTTTCATCACGGGCTTAAACTTCATAGCAAGCCGAATTTTCTCTTCCATAAGTTCTTGCTTTATCGCCTTAAACAAACCGTCAACAAGACTCTCGGTCAGTTTCAGAATCACGTTGCCAACGAATCCCTCGGTAATGACAACCTCACAGGCGCCCCTGAAAATATCTCTTCCCTCAATATTGCCGATAAAGTTTATATTCGAATCGGATTTCATTAACTCACGTGTTTTCTTAACGACCTCGTTACCTTTTGCATCTTCGGAGCCGATACTCATCAGCCCGACTCTTGGATTATCAATCCCAAGCAGATGTTTTGAATACACACTCGCCATGACTCCATATTGATATAAATGTATCGGTTTGCAGGCAATATTCGCACCCACATCACATATTGTTACCGGCCCCTCAGGGGTTGGAAATACTACCGCTATCCCGGGACGATTCACGCCCGGCAGGTTTCTCATCCTCATTTGGAAAGCCGCAACACAGGCACCCGTATTGCCTGCCGAAATGACAGCATCAGTCTGACCTCTTTTAGCCAGCTTGGCAATCATTGCGATTGAACTCTTGGGTTTCCTGCGAAGAGACTCTATCGGCACATCGTCCATGGCGATAATGTCAGGAGCGTGCACGACACTAATCATACCCTTTCGGGATGGCTTAGATGGTAATCGTGCCTCGATTTCATCCTCGGGGCCGACAAGAATCAACTCATCATCTTCGGCAAGCAGTTCAATCGATTCGAGCACCCCAGCGATGATCTCACCCGGTGCATCGTCGCCTCCCATTGCATCGATCGCTATTCGCATGTTTGAGCCGTCCTTACTAAGACTCTTTGGCGAGTTTCAACGTGATTTGAGGGTTGACGTAACCACAATTGTCGCACGCGGCGTGTGGCAGCTTGGCCTGATCACACTTTTTGCAGACCGAATAGTTCACAGCATTCAGGCTATGATGACTCCGGCGGGTCCGGGTTCTGCTTTTACTGGTCTTCTTTACAGGTAACATTTATAACTACTCCAAAATACTAACGTCATATACCCGCTTACGGCGGAACTAAATGTCAATAGATATACTTCTGAAAAACATATCAAAAACAGCTTAAATAGTTAACTATCACTACTTTGTCAAGCGAAATTTGTTTTTTATGCTTTTGTTGGCGCAAAAACGCTTCACGGATGTTTTTTTGTTATTGCCCCTATTACGAAGCGATATATACGGTAATTCGTGTTCAGGTCCGAGTTTCACGAAGGTTTGATTTATACTTAGCTCCCGGATTGATCCTGTGGATCGCTTCTCCTTCAATAACCAGGCAAAAAGGGCCTACGCCGAATTTAATTTGCATAGGCCCGGAACTGATTCAAATCTACTTTGTAAAAGACTGAATCCTTATTGCAGGTTAATTCTCAATTTACGATTGTGGCTCAGGCTCCGGCTCAGGTCGTGAACGATACAACCGAATATCGTCAAAGAACATTGTGCCTAAACCGCCTGGTATCGTCACATTGCCTTGGGTGCCCAGGCCGATTGCAATCCTGTCCATATCAGCCAGGTTCACGCCCTGGTCTGCAAAAGCCTGCAGCGGAATCACCCACTCCGTCCAGGTGTCTGTCACTGCTGCATTGGGATCATCGTGATATACAACCACAGGCGTCCCGGCATTGCTGGACAATGCTACGTACATCGGCTCAGGATTGTTGCCGAGTATGCCGATACCCTGGCTCGTCCATTGCTGAGCAACCGTCCCGGTAATCGAGACATTGGAGAATACCGCCTCACACGTTAACGCGGCGTCATGGCTGGTCAGTGCCAAACCTACATAGACACTCGAATTCATTGGGATGTTCGTCGGGACACTGTTCCCTACGGGCCCCCAGGTCGAGCCATTGGCCGAATGGGAAACCGCGAAGTTACCAGAGACATCACGCTCTAATTTAACCCAATACGGGGCCGTGATCCCGCCTTCGTTCGTGCTGAAACTGTCACTATCGGCAGCAGTGCGGCCCTCGAAGGCGACACCGTTACCGGGTGTAACACATGCCAAGGCATGCTTTGAGCCGGGTTCCAGCGTCTCGCGAATCATCACGCCGGCCTTGGCCCACGCATGTGTGTTACTTACGCTTTCAACCTTCGCGATGATCGAGCCTGGGCCGGTGAGCATTTTGAAGGCATAGTGAAATTCATCGGCTGTGCCCGTGATATCCGTACCGGAAGCTGTCATCGTATAGATGCCGACCGGAGCCTCTGTGAAGCTGCCGACAGACGGCGGATAACCTCTGAACCACAGTGACAGTTCGCTAACATCGTTTTTAGTCCAGTCACGCGGGGTAATCAGCGTCAGTTCCGCCTCTGAATACTTCGAGTAGCCCTGCTTATTGTTATCGTAGGACAACGGCATTGAGTGACTGCCTCCGTTAACGATGGTTTCCTCGGTATAAGAAGCGGTGGCTTCGTCACCTACCGCAGCACCGGTACCGTTGCCGGCAAAATAGGGCGGGAAATCCGGCGTGCCGTAGCCAAGCCCATCATGCCATGCATACCATATCTGGTTGTCGTTGGCATCGTAGGTCTCAAAATCATCAACAAGGATGAAGTCGGCAACCATAAAGGTCCACACTCTGCCTTTGGTGACTGTCCCGTCTGTGTTATTCTCATCGACACGCCAGTAGTATGGCCCACCACCCCATTCGACACCTTCGGGGGGGGTATAGCTAGTAGTATTCTGACTGCCCCGATATATGTCTGCTGTTGAAGTATCGGCCCCGGCAACCGCTTCTTTTTCAGTGCCGAAGTACAAATCGTGCCCGGATGCATTATCTCCCGCCAACCATGTGAGGGGCGTCACGTTATCGATGTCCGGTGTTGCCCCATTAGCCGGGCTCGGACCCCAGGCAAGCAGCGGATCGATTCTCATAACCAGTTGAATCTCTTCCTGCGTCAGCACCTTGTCGTATATGCGGAAGTCGTCTATGATGCCGAATAAAGAGTTGGCCGCGCCTCTGTTTGTACATATGGCAAATTGGTTGAACGTCGTATCCTCGAGAGTTCCGCTGGAAGTCCAACTGCCATTGTAGTAGAGTTTCGCAGATGTGCCGTCAAAGGTCAAAGCAAGGTGTGTCCATCTGGTGCTCGCAGCGCCGAATACTATTATTTGATCTCCGGGAGGATTGATCCGGAAAACGCCCGGATTTTCGCCGTCTACATCAATCTGAAAACCGGCACTGTTCGGGGTATGGCTGCTAAACACACTGCTATAATTGTCTTGTCCTATGCTGTCAGCTTTTACCCACACCGTCATAGTACCGGCCGGCCAGTCGCTCGCGGCGCCAAGGGAGTGCACAACGTAATCACCTTCAGTAGTGAAGTGCAGCGCATAACCGTCATAGCCATCCACCCATTCGGGATCGCCCTGGAAAGCACCATGATGGCCGTGGCCGGATAAGTCTAAAACTTTACGACCTTCTGCCTCCTCAAGCGTCCACCAGCAGACAAGATTAGGATCCGTAATTGCTATAAAAGGCTCTGTTCTGAAACTCCATACATCTCCTTTATGCGTGGATATGCTATCGAACTCATCGACGCGCCAGTAGTAAATCTTGTCCAATTCAAGCGTGCCGGGAGTGTAGGTTGTATTAGGTGATGCGCCTTTATACGTGTCGCCTGTGCCGTCATTGACGTCGTCGAAATTATCGCCGAAGTATACATGGTGCAGTTTCGCTTCAAAACCCCCCGTCCAGCTAAGCTCTGCATTCGGATCTACGAATTTAGTGCCGTCAGCAGGGCTGATATCGTAGGCGGTTCTTGGGGGAATAGTGAAACTCCAGACGTCGCCTTTCCATGGGCTGTTGGGATCGGCATCATTTACCTCGTCAATCCGCCAGTAATAAGTTGTGCCCGTAACAAGACCTTCCGGATAAGAAAATCCGGCAAGTCCAAAAATAGCAGTCGGTTTGGTCTGGTTGCTTATGAACGTATCGTTAGTGCCGTCGTTAACATCATCAAAACTCTCGCCAAAATATACATCGTGCGAGATCGCGGAACCTCCGGGTGACCAGGTGAGACTCACCCATGTAGCTTCAATCAGGGCGTCATCGACCGGGGTGGGGAGCGATGCGTATGGATATGGTTCGCCACCTGATTCCATGATGTGTAAAATCTCTTCGGCTATCAGTACCCTGTCGTAGAAGCGGACATCATCAATGGAACCGATGAAATATCTGTCGTCGTGGGTGGCTCGAAAACCTATACCGAAATCCTCGCCGGCAACGATACCCCATGAATCCGGATCGCTCGATGTTATCGTATCATCCACGCCGTCAACATAGATTCTAATACCTTCGCTTGAGGTAGCAGTTCCATCGACTAATGTTACCGCTACGTGATGCCATTCGCCATCGGTTGGACTGGTGTTGGCCTCGATATTACCAACGCCGGTATTCCAGCGTATGATGTCGTCGAGTATGCGTAGTTCGCTTCTATTACCGCCGCCTGTGCTTCCCCAACATACAATCGCTCTGTTGTCTCCGTTTGTAGTCTTGATCCAGAGAGCTACACTCCAGGCGCTTGTGTCGAGGACACCCTTGTAGCCGTCTATGGTCACGTAATCGTCTCCGTCGAACTCAAGGGCCTGGCCATAGACGCCGGGCCCGAAACTCGGATCACCGTTGAGCGTACCATGACGTTCATTGCCTGAGACATCATTTGAATGGCCGTCAAAGGTCCACCAGCCCATAAGGCTCGGATCGTCGGCGCCCATGCCCGGCGAAACCACGCCCAGCACAAAAATAAATGAGACCAGGAAAATTAGCTTCTTGGACATAATCAATCCTCCTTCAAAAAAGTTAAATTATGAATTTACCCCCTCAGATCCAAATCCGACGAATACTCTTCTGCACTTAGACATCGTCATTTTATTTGTAGCAAATCAGCCGCCGAACGTCAAGAAAAATATGAAACGAGCTTAGCGTCTTTGAATTGACTTTTTCATTAGGACAACACAAAGGCAAAAAACAGCAATTTCCGATAATCTGTTTAATATTTTCTATTTTGTCGTTTTTAGGATTGAAGAAAAAGCCGATTTAGTTTACAATATGTAAATATAAGTTGAATTTTGGGGAACAATAAGCTTATTATGCGCATCTCACAACTTAGTAGTTGAATATAAGAAGTTGGAGGAAGTAAATTGCACACATCTGGAAGCTTTAATCTATCAGAGGCAAAGATTTCGAATTCCGAAAGAAAAAGATATCTACGCGGCTTTACTTTAATCGAACTGCTGGTCGTCATTGCCATCATTGCCTTATTAATGGGGATATTAATGCCCGCTCTGCAACGTGTAAAAAAACAGGCAAGATCGGCGGCATGCCAGGCGAACCTGCACCAATGGAGCCAGATATGGGCAATGTATTGCCATGATAACGACGGTTTTTTCTGTCGGGAAGACGGCCCGGTTGGGTGGCCTCGCGGCAATTGGATCGTGGCGTTGCGGACTTACTACCGAACAAAATCGGGTATTCTCCTATGCCCGATGGCAAAGAAACGGCTGGATAATTTGGAAGACCATGGGGGCCCCACGAGAACCTACATCATGGGGACGGGCGGAATAGAAAACCGGCGGGAAGAAGCCAGCTATGGGGCAAATTGCTGGATTTATAATTCTCGCTCAGGGCAGACTGAGATTCAAAGCCGCCCGGTTAAATGGAACTGGAAAACCGCTGATGTTCAAGGTGGAAACAATATCCCGATCTTTGGCGACAGTATGTGGAGAGGAGGCGGGCCTTTCTATGATGGCGGCAGCGCTACGTCCAATCGTATCAAGCCTCCTGATTTTGACGGTCAGTGGTCGGGGGCCGGATACGAAATGATGCATTTTGCTATCGACCGGCACGATGCGTTCGTTAATCAAGCCTTTTTGGACTGGTCTATCCGAAAGGTAGGGATTAAGGAGTTGTGGACGCTCAAGTGGCATCGCCAGTTCAATACAATCGGCGCCTGGACCCAGGCAGGAGGAGTCCAGCCCGACAACTGGCCCGAATGGATGAGAAAGTTCAAGGAATATTAGCCGGAACAAGCAGCCGGTCTTACATAACTATATTCTCTAATCACCCGCATCGAAACAGAGATTGGTAATTAAACTTACCAGTTGATAGTAAACTCATTACTTCTTTCGCAGTCCTACTATTTTTTCCCAATTTGAAGTTTCTTATTGAAATCCCGGCAGAAATATTGTAGAAAATAGGCAATCTTTATAGGCGATATTTACTTGTTCTTTGAAATCATAGCGATATAATAGTTGTTTAACGGGAATATTGAGAAGTTGAACGGATTCCACTATGACACGGAACCGAAGCAAAAAAGCGCTTTATGAGGTTATGAGCAAGGCTCGCGTTAAGCCAGAACATGGCAAGGCTGTCGAGCAATTAAGGCCGGTAAAAACCGACGAAGACGCTCCTGCAGTGAAGCAAAAGAGCACTGCCGAAGTTCCGAAGTCAGCGGCAAAATGGTGGAGAAAACCGAGAATTGTCCAGCTTAATGCCGGCAGAATCGAGTTCTCAATGCCGTACCAGATAGCAGTTGTGCTGGTACTGCTCTTTATTATTGTGATTATAGCTGCCTACAGGCTCGGTCAATCTTCTCCTTATCCGGCCGGGCGACAGCAGGCGGATCAGCCGAATCCTGCGATGCAGGAAATGGAAAGTGAAACGCCGGTAGAGCAGGCGAGGAGCAATATAACGCCGCCTGTCGCGCCGGCTGAGGATACCACGGCGAAGACCGAAGTTGCAGAGCCTGCTAAGCCGACAGGCAACAATGTGATTGTTCTGGTTGAATTTGACAGGCTGGCAGACCTGAGTCCCGTACAGGCACATTTTGCCGAGCATGGGATTGAGCTTGAAATTGTGCCCGAAAGTGGCCGGTACTTTTTGCAAACAAAACAACTATATGATAACCCGTCAAAGCCCGGGACGGACGGATATAAGGCTTTACAGAAAATTGTCGAGGTCGGAAAGGAATATAAGGCACCGACAGGTTATGAAACTTTTGCGTCGAAATATTTTTCGGATGCATACGGTAAGAAGGTTAAGTAGTTTTAGGAGAAATATTTGAATGTCGATTGATCCTTCATTGAAAATCAAAGGTGCACTGTCGAGGCACCGGAATGTTTTGAAGCGGGCCGAGCGTATCGATCAGCTTAAAGAAGAAGACCGCTGGTCCGAGGAAGATTCATTGCTTGGACTGCCGAAAGTCGCGCACCGCAAGAGTCACGCCGGGCGTAAGGACGCGGAAGATACCGCCAAAGAGGCTGCTACTGAGGCGACTGTCGAAACTACAAAACCCGAAGAAGATAAATAGCAAATGACATATAGCGTATTGCACATGTGAATGCCGAGATTCACATGAAGTTGCAAATAGGTTGAAACCAGGGACCTTTTTTGTGAATAGCACGAAAAGATTCTGTGAATTGCTTAAACAAAATCATTCAATCGAGTGACTTGTTGTCCCTGCATACGAAAGATAGGTGACCGTGGGGTTGTTGAGAAAGTCGTCATTTCCCAAATTGCTCATACCTGCATTGTTCTGCGGCATGGTAATAATCTCGACCGTTTCGGCCGGCGACCATCTTCAATGGGGCCAAAAAGACTCCCGGAACATGGTCTCAGCAGAAACCGGTTTGCCCGATAGTTTCGATCCTGCCACCGGCAAAAACATCAAGTGGGTGGTTCCGCTGGGCACTGAAAGCTATGGCACGCCAGTCGTGGCACGTGGCAAGGTGCTGATCGGCACAAACAACGAGCGCCCGCGAGATCCCCGGCACAAGGGCGATCGAGGCGTGTTGATGTGCCTGGATGAAAAAGACGGCAGCCTTTGCTGGCAGCTTGTCGTTCCCAAAGGAATACCCATGCTCTATCGGGATTGGCCGAAGTCAGGCATTTGTTCGCCGGCGACTGTCGAGGGCGAAAAGGTATATGTCGTGACAAACCGCGGCGAAGTTGTATGCCTCGACCTCAACGGCCAGGCCAACGGCAACGATGGACCATATCGTAACGAAGGCCGGCTTATGGCGCCGCTAGATGCCGAGCCTATGGACGTGGCAAAAACAGATGCCGATGTCATCTGGCTGTTCGATATGCAGGACAAACTCGGAGTCCACCAACACGATGCAGCCCATTGCTCTATTCTTGTGCAAGGCGACTTTTTGTACATAAACACGAGCAACGGCCTTAACGACAAACACGAAATGATTCCTGCTCCTGATGCTCCGAGCCTCATTGTGCTCGACAAAGCAACGGGACGGCTCGTTGCCCGCGAAGACGAAAATATCGGGCCGAAGATTTTTCATTCGACGTGGTCGTCACCCGCATTGGGCCGGATTGATGGACGAACGCTCGTATTTTTCTGCGGCGGCGACGGCGTGTGCTACGCATTCGATACCATTAAGGGTATTCCAGCCGCCGAGGGAGTTCAGAAACTAAATCGAGTCTGGCGATTCGATTGCGACCCGGCGGCACCGAAAGAAGACGTGCACAAGTATGTTCGAAACCGCAATGAGAGCCCGAGCAACGTCAAGAGCACGCCGGTCTTTCACGAAGGCCGCCTTTATGTCACCTATGGAGGAGACATCTGGTGGGGCAAGCACCAGGCATGGCTCAAATGCTTCGATGCAAGCGGCGCAGGTGATATAACTCACTCGGGCCAAATCTGGACTTATCCGGTTGAGCAACACTGCTGCTCGACACCGTCAGTCCACAACGGCCTGGTCTTCGTCGCCGATTGCTCCGGATTGGTCCACTGCGTAGACGCAGAAACCGGCAAACCCTACTGGACGCATAAAACAAAGGGGGACATCTGGGCCTCGACACTCGTGGCCGACGGAAAGGTCTACATCGGCACGAGAAAACGAGATTTTCACGTACTGGCCGCGAGCAAAGAAAAAAAGCTCATCAGCTCAACCGAACTGGACAGCCCCATGTGCGGCACACCAATAGCCGCCAACGGCGTACTTTACATTACCACGCTGAAGAAACTCTACGCAGTCAAAAAGTAGGTAGGGTGTGCACTGCACACCATCATAACTGTAATCGACAAAAAATGGTGTGCGATGCACACCCTACGGAGACGATTATGAAGTGTTTCATTCCTTTAGCGTTTGCCGCCGGATTTTTTCTGACGTTCTGTTGTGAGTCGCCGGCCCCGGCTGCAGACAATCCCGTCGAGCAGTGGGCACGCTTTGAGCAGTCATTCACAAGCTCAAAAAATTACGATAATGCTGTACAGCAAATCAAACTCAAGGTGGAATTCACCTCGCCGAACGGAAACAAAAGAACTCTCCTTGGCTTTTGGGATGAAGGCCGTGCGTGGCGAGTGCGTTTTTCGCCGGACGAGCAGGGCGGCTGGGCATACAAAACAACCTGTTCTGACCAAAACAACAAAGGTCTTCACAACCAAACCGGCTCGTTCCAATGTGTGAAAAACAATGGCGATCTTTCGTTGTTCCGGCATGGTGAATTACGCCTTTCCGCGAACAAACGCTACATCGAGCACACCGACGGCACGCCATTCTTCTGGTTGGCCGACACCGTCTGGTGCGGCCCTTTGCTTGCGGAGTTAGACGATTGGAACGTTTTCCTCAAAGACCGTGTGGAAAAGGAATTTACCGCGATTCAGTTCGTCATGACCCAGTGGCGAATGGCCAGGGCGGATGCGGCCGGAAATCCCGCCTTTACGGGCAAAGAAAAAGTCGCCGTCAATCCGGCGTTTTTCCAGCGAATGGACAAGTACGTCGATGCGATCAACGATGCCGGGCTTCTCGCCGTGCCGGTACTACTCTGGGCAATCCGCGGCGAAGAGAATCCGGGTTATTATCTGCCGGAAGATCAAAAGATTGTACTGGCCGAATACATGATCGCTCGATACGGCGCCCATCAGGTTATCTGGTTCCTCGGCGGCGACGGCAATTACAGCGGAGAAAATGCCGAAACATGGAAACGGATCGGCAGGGCGGTCTTTAACCAAGACCAGCATCGCCTGGCCACCCAGCACGTTTGTGGAAAAAGCTGGGTCGGCAAAGAATTCCGCAACGAGCCGTGGTTCAGTTTTATCGGCTATCAAAGCGGGCACGGCGACGACGAAGGAACCTTCCGCTGGCTCAACCAGGGGCCGCCCGCCACGGAATGGAACAACAAGCCCGGCCTGCCCGTGATCAACACCGAACCAAACTATGAGGCACATAACGGCTACAAATACCGGAAGGTCCACAACGACCATTCGGTCCGGCGGGCCGCTTACTGGAGCCTTTTGGTTTCTCCAACGGCCGGCGTCACTTACGGCGGGCAGGGCATCTGGGGCTGGCATACTAAAGTGCAGGCTCCCGCCGACCATATCAGCACCGGACTCGGCTCGCCCTGGCACGTCGCCAAAGACCTGCCCGGCGCGTTGAGTATGAAATACCTGCACAAGTTCTTCAGGAGCATCGAATGGTGGCGACTTATCCCGGCGCAGGAAGTTCTTACCGATCAGCCGGGAAAAGATGACGCCTCAAAATTCATCGCAGCGGCAAAATCAGAACAGGGCGATCTGCTGGTGGTGTATCTGCCCGAAGGCGGCCCGGTGACTCTGAAAACCGATTCGCTCAAAAAAGGCCTGACCACTCGCTGGTATCACCCCCGCACCGGCGGCTGGCTCAACGCAGGGAAAGTCGCGAAACCCCGGCAGACGTTCAAAACCGCCGACAAGAATGACTGGATTCTGTTAATTGAGGCAGAGTAAGGGATGGATTTTGCACGCGGTCATTGTTGCATAGAGTCTATCAATATAAGAATATGCTGATTCGTACAGGAAAAACATCAGGTTGCAGGAGGAATAATCATGAAAAATGATCTTGTATCAAAATCTGGAGCCGGTTGTGAATCATCACCGTCGAGCCGAAGGATGGATCGTCGTGAGTTTTTCAAAAGAGCCGGTTATGCCGGGGCAGGATTGGCCCTTGCCGTCATGCAGCAGCCGCTCCGTGCCCAGCCCACCGATGTGCTGCCCACGCGAGTCCTCGGGCGAACGAAAGAGAAGGTTTCCATCCTCGGGCTCGGCACGGCGCCGGTGGGCGAGGGGCCCATTGGAGTCGAGGAAGGGATAAAGATCTTCAGCGAAGCCATCGACCGCGGCATCAACTATATCGATACCGCGAGGATCTACGGCAATGCCGAGGAAATCCTTGGGCACATCATCCCGAAACGGCGTGACAAGCTCTTCGTGGTGACAAAGGTCTCGACGGACAATGCCGCCAGAGCCGAACAATCCCTGAACGAATCGCTGCGCCGACTCAAGACCGACCACCTCGACCTCGTGCACATCCACAGCATCGGCGGCAAGAATCTTGACCGGGTTTTGGCAAACGACGGTGTCCTGGAATATCTGCTAAAGCAAAAAGAGGCCGGCAAGATTCGCTTCATTGGCGTTTCAGGACACAACCGCCCGGCCAACTTCGTCCGCATGATTCAAACCGACCAGATCGACGTGCAAATGTGCGTGATTAACCACGCCGACAGGAACATCTACGACTTCGAGAGCAAAGTCCTGCCCGAAGCAATAAAACGCAATGTCGGCTGTGCGGCGATGAAAGTTTACGCCGGCATCAAGGGAGGCTTTCGCAATCACAGAAGCGGTTCTGTCGGTTGCGCCACCGAGCCGGAGCGATTGCCGCACGCGATGGCCTACGCTCTCGATCTCGAAGGCGTCGGTGTCGCCGTGGTCGGTCCCTATACGGTCGAGCAGGCCATCCAGAACGTTCAGTTCGCCAGCAAATATAAGCCGCTGTCCCGGGAACAGCGAGTTTCGTTAATGGAATACGGTAAAAAACTCGCCGAGAGTCTGGGGCCGCGGTACGGGCCGGTTATTTAATAAAAGAAAATGAAAAGGCAACAGTAGTATATGAAAAGAAAGAAAATCTCTCTCTGCGCGATCATCACGATATTGGCAATCTCAGCAACAGTTCAGGCCACCGATTGGCCTCAGTGGCGAGGGCCGTTTTTCAACGGCTCCACGGATGAAACAAATC
>JBARRE010000025.1:0-7977 GCA_049644065.1 Sedimentisphaerales bacterium
GACATCGAGGGTCCGGGCACAATTCGTCATATCTGGATAACTACCAGCAACAATCCGCTCAACCTGCGGAGCCTGGTGCTGCGTGCATGGTGGGACGGCCAGGAACATCCGAGCATCGAATGCCCAATCGGCGACCTTATGGGCTTCGCGCATGGCAAGGTCATGCCGTATCACTCCGCGGTGCACTCGTTAGGCAGAAATGCCGGCATGAATATCTGGCTACCTATGCCGTTCAACAAACGTGCGAAAATCACGCTCACAAACGAAGGCGAGAAGAATGTGCCCTTGTTTTATCAGATTGATTATACAATTAAAGATAAGCACCCGGATGATGTTGGCCGGCTGCACGTGCTGTTTCGCAGGGAGAATCCGACAACAACCAAGAAAGACTTTGTTATGCTGCCCCAGCGAAAAAACAAAGGCCGCTTTATAGGCGCCCTTATCGGTATTCGCAACCTGACGCCAAGACAATGGTGGGGTGAAGGCGAAATCAAAATTTATATGGATGGTGACACCGAATTTCCCACCATCTGCGGCACGGGAAGCGAGGATTATGTGGGCCTGTCCTATGGCATGCAACAGACGCCGTATCTCTACAACGGCTGCAATCTGAATGAGAACAATTTTGTCTCGATGTATCGCTGGCATCTTCCCGACCCGATTTTTTGGCAAAAGGAATGCCGCATAACAATCCAGCAGATAGCATGGAAGAACGGCCTGGCCGAGACTCAGGATGACTGGTCGTCCGCGACGTTCTGGTATGAGCCGGTGCCCAGCGCTGCGCTGCCGGAGCTACCTGATGTCACGCTCCGGACAGTCAATATCTGGCCCGATAAGGCGGGAGTTGTGAAACTATTTAACGGCAAGGATCTGACCGACTGGGAAACGAGTGGTGACGCCAAGTGGGTCGTAGAGAACGGAATGCTTGTCGGAACACAGGGCGAGAATAACGCCCCGGGAGATTTGTTCACGAAAGAAACGTACAAAGACTTCGTAGCAACACTCACCTACCGGACCGAATGGCCCTGCAACAGCGGCTTGTGGTTCCGTTACCAGTCGCCCCAAAAGGCATACCAGGCGGATGTTCTCGAATACAAGGATCCGGTGGCCTGGTCAGGCACGCTTTACTGCCCCGGCAAGATGTTTCTCGCTATAAACGAGGACAAGACGCTCGTGAATCGTGACGACTGGAATACGATAATAGTGCGAGCCAAGGGCGACCATGTCCAGGTATGGCTTAACGGCCGCAAAACAGCCGACGTACACGATGACACTACCGATTCGGGCAAGATAGGATTCCAGGTACACCCCGGCGCGGAATTCGGACCGATGAAGATTATAGTACGCGAATTATCGCTCAGGCCGCTTTAAGCGGACGATCAGGCTATCCTGTATAGGACGAGGTCTCGGCAGAATCAGGCTGAAGATTCCGCCGGGATTTCGTCCTGGATATATTCTTTCTGTTTGTACCAGCGTGCGACTGGAATAAACAGTACTGAGGTCACCACCATAGCAATCATAAAGAACCAGTAATAGCTGGCTCCGGGTAATTTACTCGTGCCGTCGGGATTCCTGATTACCTGGTTGACGACCGCCGAGAAGATATTGCCCAACGCAATCGAGAGAAGGTTGATCGACTGTACCAGTGACTTCATTTTATTTGGCGCCTGGGTATAGGCGAACTCCAGGGCCGTAACAGAAACCATGACCTCGGCGCCGGTCAGGAAGATATACGCGAAGAACTGCCATCCGATGGAAGGCTGGCCGCCGTTCGCGATCTGAGTTTCAATCCATATCGGGACCAGGAAGCTGCCGGCCGTCAGGAACATCCCGATACCGATCCGCCGCAGGGGTGTCATGGTCCAGAGCCGGTTCAGCGCCGGATAAATAAAGTACGAGAAAGCCGGGATCAGAATCATAACAAGGAAAGGATTGGCCGCCTGCATTTGGGCGGGCCGCCAATTTATCCAAAGCCATCTGAGTTTCATGTTCTGAGCCTGGAGCACCCATGAGGATTGCGATTGGTAGAACAGTGCGAAAAACATCGCGACATAGACGAAGATGATACAGAGTTTGCCCAGTGTGACGGCCCCTTCCCTGTCAACCGTCTTAAACCAATCGATCTTGCCGGAGGGCGGAATATGCACCAGCCTGTTACGGCCTACCCAGTAGGCCAGCAAAGCAACAACCATGAAGATCGCCGGGACGCCGAAGCCTACCATGGGCCCATACTTGTCCAACAGTAGCGGACAGAGAAACATAGAAACGGCCGCCCCCAGATTGATCGAGAAGTAGAACCAGCCATAGAACCTCTCGATTAGATGCTTGTTAGAGGGGCCGAACTGATCTCCTACGTTCGCCGAGACACAGGGCTTGATAATACCGGAGCCAATGGCGATCAATACCAGCCCGGCGGTCAATCCCATTCGCGTGTGGTCCCAGGCTAAGACGAAATATCCCACGCAATAAACTATTGAGAATAAAATTATGGTCTTGAACTTGCCAAGCCAGGCATCGGAGATCAACGCACCGACGATCGCCATAACATAGACCGCCGCGGTGAACCAATGGAACCACGCCGTTGCTGTTTCATCCGCCATAACGCTCAGCACGCCGTTCGGTCCCATGAGATACTTAGTCATAAACACCATGAGGATGGATGTCATGCCGTAGAAGGCGAACCTTTCCGTGGCCTCGTTAGTGAGAATATAGGGCATGCCGGAGGGCATCTTCTTCGACGTAACCGGTGCTGTCAGATATTTGTTTTTAGCCATAATCGCGTATGGTACATAGGTTGCCGTCCGAATTCAAAGAAGAATTTCCGGAACCTTAAAAATAGATCAGGATGATATTCGGACAATTCCAGAACCTGCTTGATTTCGAAAGCCGGACATGATAACATCCTGCATCAAGAGAGGTGTTGGTGACAAAATGACCGCACGACAATTGATTGGGAGTATGAAGTTATGAAAACAATATCGATCCTGCTAATAATTCTAATAATGAGCACTATCTTTGTAGGCTGTGCGCCTAAGACAAGACAAGGCGAGCTTGAAGGATTCATTGCGGCACATGTGGAAAAGGTCAAACCGCTGGCGAAGCAGCAGGGTCTTGCCTGGTGGGATGCGGCAACAACAGGTGAATCAGAGGATTACGACAGGGCCAGTAAAATGACGCTGGAAATTCGCCAGATTTACAGTAATCCTCAGGAGTTTGCATTGCTCAAAGATTGGAAAGAATCCGGACAGGTCAAGGATGCCCTATCCGCCCGGCAGTTGGACGTGCTGTACAGAAGCTATCTTGGAAACCAGATAGAGCCGGAGATGCTCAAGACAATCGTAGATTTAAGTACGGAAATTGAAGAGAACTTCAGCACCTTCCGGGGCACCATTCGAGGAGAAAAGGTCACCGATAATGAAATTAAGGAAATCCTGAAAAACCAGACGAATTCAGGCGAGAGAAAGCAGGCATGGCTGGCCGGCAAACAAGTCGGGGCGGCAGTTGCAGAAGATCTTATCCGACTGGTCAAACTGCGCAATCAGGCCGCAAAGAAATTGGGCTTCGAGAACTATCATACAATGTCCCTTACCACCGGCGAGCAGGACGTCGATGAGCTGGACAAGATCTTTGCCGAGCTTTATGAACTGACAAACGCACCCTTTGCCGCACTGAAGGCCGATCTTGACAAGAAGCTGGCGGCCAACTGCGGCATCGAAGTCTCACAGCTCATGCCGTGGCATTACCACGATCCGTTCTTCCAGGAGACACCTATGGTCTATGAGCTGGACCTGGATGTGTACTACGAGGACAAAGATGTCAAGGAGCTGGCGGCCGGCTTTTTCGCGGGGATCGGACTCGACGTCGAGTCGGTGCTTGCCAAAAGCGACTTGTACGAGCGGGAGGGCAAAAATCCGCATGCCTTTTGCACGGATATTGACAAAGAAGGTGACGTGCGTATCCTGTGCAATATTAAGAACAACGAGTCGTGGATGGAAACAACACTGCATGAGCTTGGTCACGCTGTGTACGACAAATATCACGATAGAGAGGTGCCGTATCTGCTGCGCGAGCCTGCGCATGCGTTTACTACCGAGGCCATTGCCATGTTCCTCGGTCGGCTAAGTCGCAATCCGGCATGGATGCAGCAGATGCTGAACCTTTCGGACCGGCAGCGCCGAGAGATCGAGAAGGTAAGCGATCGGTACATGCGACTCAAACAGCTCATCTTCGCGCGCTGGGCAATGGTGATGTACAACTTCGAGAAGCAGCTCTATGCAAATCCGGAACAAGATTTGAATTCCCTGTGGTGGCGGATGGTCGAGAAATACCAGTTTGTCAAGAGACCGGAAGGCCGTAATACGCCCGACTGGGCCGCCAAGATACACTTCGCCGTCGCGCCGTGCTACTATCACAACTATATGCTGGGTGAATTGCTGGCCTCTCAACTGCATAACCGTATCGTCCAGAAGGTACTAAAACTCGAATCGGATAAGAATGTCAGTTATGTCAGTCAAAAAAAGGCTGGAGATTTTCTACGCAAAAAGGTCTTCGAAGTCGGCGCGGTCTATCACTGGAACGAAATGATTGAACGAGCGACAGGCGAACCGCTGACGCCGAAATACTTTGTCACCCAGTTTGTAAAATGATGGCAGGAGTTCTCTCGTATGCGGCAGCAGTGGACTCAACAATTGCTTTTTTCTTACTATATGGAATAGGTGAGCTATGAATTCACAAGGACGATCATTACCTGAAATTACGGTCAAGGCGCTTATTTTAGGCGTGGTGCTTTCTATGGTCTTAGCGGCAGCAAACGCCTATCTGGGATTGTTTGCCGGGATGACGGTCTCGGCGTCGATACCGGCTGCGGTTATCTCAATGGGCGTATTGCGACTGTTTCGAAAGAGCAACATCCTCGAGAACAATATCGTACAGACGGCGGCCTCGGCGGGAGAATCTTTGGCTGCCGGCGTCATATTTACGCTGCCGGCACTGGTCATCATGGGCTTCTGGGAAGATTTCAACTTCTTCTGGGTCGCGATTATCGCCGGATTCGGCGGTACGCTTGGCGTGCTCTTTACCATCCCGCTGAGACGCTCGCTCATTGTCGAAGGTAACTTGAAATTCCCCGAAGGAATCGCTACCGCCGAGGTGCTCGAAACGGGCCAGCAGGGTGGCTCCGGCATTGTGTATATCGCCGTGGCATCCGTTGCCGGCGCTCTGTTCAAGATCGGGGCAAAAGGTGTAGGCTTTTGGCCTGAACTGGTTGAAGTGGCAGGCCGTGTCAAAGGTTCTATTGCCTACTTCGGCTCCAACCTGAGCCCCGCCCTGCTCTCGGTGGGCTACATCGTCGGGCTGAACATCGCCGTGCTCATTTTTCTCGGCGGCGCCCTGAACTGGTACGCCGCTATTCCGTTGGTGGCCGCACAGGATGAATGGCCGGTATACCAGCTCGAAAGTGAAGCGGACAATCCGGATGGGTGGAACGTGTTCACCCTGGCATACGAAACCGTTGATCCTGACGCAACCGCGGCAGAGATCGAAACGGCAACGCAACACAACGCCGATGTCGAAGCTCAGCTCGGAACGGCCGTGGAGGCAGTGGATTACGCCGGACGAATCTGGTCGAAACGAACTCGGTACCTCGGGGTCGGCGGCATGCTGCTCGGCGGTTTGTGGACCATCTTCGCCATGCGGAAATCGCTTTTCAGCGGTATCGCCAGTGGCCTGCGCGCCTACAAGCAGGTCACCGACGGCGAGAAAACTATCGCAAGGACAGAGAAAGACATGTCCATGAAGTGGGTGCTAATTCTCATCATCGCCTCGATTATTCCGCTCTTTCTGGTCTACCAGTATTTCGTCAAGGATATCATGGTCTCGCTGCCGATGGCTGCGGTTATGCTGGTTGCAGGCTTTGTCTTCTCGGCGGTCGCGGCTTACATGGCCGGACTCGTCGGCTCCTCAAATAATCCCATCTCAGGTGTCACCATTGCGACCGTCACCGTCTCGGCCCTGCTTTTGGTCGTCCTGATGGGCCGCGACAATGTCAACGGACCGGCGGCCGCCATTATAATCGGCAGCGTTGTCTGCTGCGCCGCGGCCATCGCGGGTGACAACATGCAGGACCTCAAGGCCGGCCAGATCGTCGGCGCCACCCCCTGGCGCCAGCAGGTCATGCAGTTGGTTGGCACCGCTTCGGCCGCGCTTATCATCGCGCCGGTGCTGATGCTGCTTCACAAGGCTTACGGATTTCGCGGCCAGCCCGGCGCCGGGCCCGATGCGCTTTCAGCCGTCCAGGCGAACCTGATGGCGTCAGTCGCCCAAGGCGTCTTCAAAGGCGACTTGCCCTGGACTTATATCTTTATCGGGATGGGTATCGCAGCAGCGGTAATTGCTCTGGATGAATATCTCAAGCGCATCGGCAGCACGTTCCGCACGCCGGTGCTGGCTGTCACGATCGGAATCTATCTGCCGCTGGAGCTGGCCGTACCTATCTTCCTCGGCGGCCTGATTCATTACGCCACCAAGCGATTTCAAACCCGATGGCAGACATCGAAAGAAGAGGTCGAAACGTCTAATCGCAATGGGCTTCTTTTCGCATCCGGCCTTATCACGGGCGAAGCCCTCATGGGTATTCTGCTGGCCATTCCCATCATTATCCTTAAACAGTTCAGTATTGACCTGCCGTTTCTTAACATCAATGCCATTGTCGTTAAGCTTCTGGCCTTAGCCAATATTGAGCTGTCTTTCACGCCGCCTATCGGGCAGATCGGCGGCAGTATTCTCCTGCTGGCAGTCGCCTATTGGCTCTACCGCATTGCTCGCGGCAAAATAAGCAGCAGCTAACTAAGGAGTCACGGCAAAGATTTTGGCTGGAAAGAGAAAGCTTCCGGTATTAAAGAAGCTCGCAAATTAGCTGGGCCGCCTTTTGAGCGCCTAGCACAGGGATCGGTGGATAATTTACACTTTTGCCAAGATTGGCAATCACCTTCTCGGCCAGAATTTCGGGAGTCGTTTGCGAATACACCATTTTGACGCCGGCCTTATGCCTGGCTAATCGCCCTGCGACATGAACCTGCTGTTCACAATGAAGCGCGAGGGGAAAGTAGAGGAACGGCCGCCTTAGCGCGGTCAACTCAAGTGTCGTCGTGCCGCCTCCCTGAACTATTGCCAGATCGCTCGCGGCAAAATGCTCGTAAAGAGCAGGAGCATATTCCCTGACTTCAATCCCATCCGGAACTCCCAGGGAATCGACAGGAAGGCGAGGGCCGCATATCAGAACCATGTGTAGATCGGGAACTTTCCACTTGATAATCGGGTAAGCCCGTCCGCAGAGCTCAAGCAGGTCCTTGCCGATGGCAGTCCCGCCGATGGAGCACACAACCAGCGGCTCTTTGCCATACCCTAACCTCTCCCGGATCCTGGTCTTGTCAGCGTATTGAGCCGGGTCGAACGGCAAAATATACCCTGTGAACTTATAGTAAGTTTCAGCATGAATCCTGCGGCTGGGCAGAAGAAATCCAAGCCCTGTGTTGGGAACATCTTCCGGTTCGCCCGCAAAAAGCGCCAGATTCTTTTGGTCAGAAAGAAGCTTACGATCGGTCTTTGCCCATATCCAGTTCCATGTATAAACTCCCAGCTTTTCAATGGGATTCTCGGTCACAGAATCCAGCCCGAAAAAATCGTAAATCATGACAAAAGGAACCTCTAATCGGACGAGTTTCAACGACAAGCCAATGCCTATTTCATAGGTCTCATCGCCGATAACGACATCGAATTTTTCCTTGCGGATTATCTTCCTGAAGATTTTTACGTTGTGCGCCCACTCTCTCCTTGTCTTAGAGGCGTACTTCAACACGTTCATCCCGAAGCCCTTGGCGGCATTTTCAGCGGGAACACTGTCATTGGCGTATATGTCAGCTTCCGGCAGGAGCTTTTCGCCTGCCTCTTTTAGCGGGATTATTGCAGGATGAGAAGCCA
>JBARRE010000026.1:0-2038 GCA_049644065.1 Sedimentisphaerales bacterium
GAAATCGTCGCCGGCGATTTTTATTTTTGCCGGGTCCGAGCAGCCGAATCCTGTTTGTTTTGCCGTTTTGATAATCGGCACGTCTTCCAGCTCGATATTGACCAGTTTGGCACAGATGGTTTCGCAGGCGATGGGGTCGGTACCGCCGATAAGCCAGCCCAAAGGTCTGGCTCTGCCGCGAATCGGACCTCGGCCGTCCATCGCTGTCACCGCATCGATAATCGTCAGGGCCGGGTTGAGATATCTGTAAATATCAATAAGCAGCTCGCAGAATTCGTCTTGGTTGTGGCCTTTTGTAAAGTGCCAGAGGGCCTTTCGCTTGCCGCTGACGCAGCCGAACATATTCTTAACGGCAAATGTCGCCACCAACTGCTGGTGCGATTTGAACTTGGGCAGATTGATAATGACATCTGCGTCGAGCGCGACGGAACTTATGCCGACGCGGATATTCTTTGCTCCAACCCGGCATTTTTTCGGCTTGTCGAGCTGCTTTACCGGCACGGATAATTGTTTCAGCGGCTCGTCCAGCTTTAGCGTTTTTACACAGGTAAATGTGTTGCTCCAGGCCGGCGAATCGGCGACGAAAGGCCTGGCGCCGAAATCTTTCAGGAGCCGGGCCGTTTCGAGAATCACCGCCGGGTCGGTCTGCGCGGCGTGCCGGCGAGACCTTGGGGCGATGAAATTGGGCTTGAGCAAAACGCTGTCGCCGGGCTTGACAAACTGTTTTAGCCCGCCGAGCAGGTTGAAATGTTTTTCTATCGCCTCGGCAATTGCCGGCCGGCTGTAATCACTGCATCGAGTCAGTGTCACTATCGGATTGGGCATAAGCTGGTCAATAATTTATTCCGGTACAAACGAGTAAAAATATCCTTACAGCGGATTTATATTCGGGCGACTTGGTTTTACTGAAGAACAGCCCGCCCCGGGGATTGCTGAAAAACAGGCCGCCCAATGCCGTCTGGTCGCTGACGTATTCTTTCGGGGCCAGGAACACAAAATCGCCCGGACTCATTTTCAATCCGAAGGCGGCGCTGGTAAAGGGAAACTCGCGTAATTTTCCACGCGCATCTAATTGCGGGATTGTGCTTTCGGTCGGCGGGGAAAATACCGGATACCCAACAAGGTCGCACACTCCTCTTGAGCCGGGGATTTTTTCAGCTTTGATTCTCAGACCAAAGACGCCGGGCCCGACGTTTGCCCCTTGCCTTGAGCCGTTCGTTGCCGTGTAAAAGATGGTTTGCGGGCGGTCCAATCCCGCGATGGCGACGGTTTGGGCCTGGCCGTCTGCCAGCATTAGCGAGACATTGGCTATATTCCGGCCCTCGACGCCGAGCAGCCAGTCATTGGTCTGCCTCCACAAATCGACCTGACCGAAGCGAACCATAAATGAGTTGGCGTTAAATGCCTTGTAATCCTTAAGCTGCAGCGGTCTTATGAACAACTTCTTGCGAATTTTGTCCAGCTCGGCGATGTTCTCGGCGGGAATTTCGAAAATATGGACATCCAGCTTTGTCATCTTTAATAATTCCACCTGCTTGGTTTTGCCGGTGTCGTAAGGGGCCAGATCGCCGATCTTGACTTTCTCCCATATAGGCGGCTCCGGTTCGTGATTGGTGCAGCCGACAAGACAGAAGGAAAAAAACAGAAGACAGAAAACAGAATACAGAATACAGGAGCGAAGTCGAAGGGGTAGATTTGGTAGTCTCGAATATGATACAACCGCAATGTGAATTGCACGAATCATGGCAACAGACTAACAATTGAGCAGTTATCTGTCAATAAATTCGCACCACGCTGTTCGATTGAGTTAAAAAAACGTCGTGTCAAACGTTGGTCATAGGTCAATTTTCTTGACTCGCTTGGCAGTTTCGTTTTTAATAATACGGTTGTTTATGTAAAAAGAAGATTAGGATTAGAAAGGAACAAAGGAAGATGAAAGTCAGCAAACGAGCCCAGGAGGTGCCAACCTCGGCAACAATCGCTGTGACTTCGCGAGCGCAGGAACTGAAAACCGAGGGTGTGGATGTTGTCGGTTTCG
>JBARRE010000027.1:0-2115 GCA_049644065.1 Sedimentisphaerales bacterium
TCCACTGGGGGGGTGCGAGCAGAGGGACGAACATATCATTATTAGCGGTCACCGAAGACTTCGCCGGTGACTCCCGGTCCTTGTTCTCTACATCTGGTGAGTCTCGTTCAAATACCAACTGCACTGCTTGGCCGACGAGCCGCTCTTGCTTGTCTGAAGGGCCTGCGAAACGCAGCATCGCCAGCTTCCTCGTCGCCTGAACTACCTCGAAATCGAGGACCTGTCCATCGTCGAACTGCAGTGAACCTGTCAGACCCTGCCGCAACCCATGGTCGGTCCCTTTATCAATATAGAATCCGTTCAAGACCTCGTGCGTGATCCGACTGCTCACTGTGACCTCACCCGCCTGGGCGAGCCCGCTGATCCAGACAAGCACAACCAGTATGTACAGAAGAATCTGCCACTTCGGATGTCTCAATCTGTTCTTCATAAAACCTTCAGTTCAAGAATAGTACTCTTTAGTTCACGTCGTACCGCCAAGTCGTATTAATGATCTCCATCCGGATGACACCGATAACACTCCTGTGAGTCGTAGCTGTAACCGCTTACCTCATCGTGATTGTTGTCTGTATCGCCCTTCTCGTGGCAATTAAGACAGTCGAAGGTGCTCTTGTCGCCTCCCGTGTGACAACGGTCGCATGAAACATTGTGCTGGTCTTCGAGCGGAAAAGTGTGCGGGAAGGATGCGGGCTTCCACGCATTGGTTGTGTGGCACCGTTCGCAGTCATGGGGAAAGTCCAAAGCCAGGTGGTCCGGCGCATGCTGGTATTGCTCGGCGTGGCAAGAATAACAGTCCGAGGAGACAGATTGGAAAGTCCCGCCGGTGTGGCAGCTTGTACAGTCGAGTCCGGCATGTCCGCCTTCGAGCGGGTAGAAATAGTGCTCAAAGTCCGCCCCTGTCCAGCCTGCAGGAGTATGGCAGCGTTTGCAGTCTGTCACCCAGCCGTTCGCCAGGTGGTCGGGGGAGTTGGCCTGTGCGAGACTCCTTTGATGGCACAGCTCGCATTGCACCGGCGCTCCTTTATATTGACCGACGGCCGCCTGGAGATGGCAGCTCTCACAGGGAGCCACGGCATGCGCGGCAACGAGATGGAAACGCGTCCGGGCATGCTCAGAGATCAGCCCTGTTGGCGTCCAGTCCATCTGTCCGTGGCATCTCTCGCAATCCAGTCCAAGCGCCGAGGCGTGCGGATCGGGGTGGCACCCGCCACAGCCACGGGCGACATAAGCCGTGACCGGTCCTCGGTCGTTATGACATCGTAAGCAGGCAGCATCGGCATGTGCCCCTTCAAGAGCATGGCCGGTCTCATTCTTATGATCGAACGAAAAGTCTTGACGAAGAATATCCCAACGCTCTGTAGCATGGCAGATACTACAGTCTCCCGGAAAAGTCCGATGCGGCACGAGAGGTCCCCAGCGCTTGCTCCAGTTCTCCCGTGGCACATCCGGACGGCAATTGATAACGAACACAACTCCGGCTACGAAAAGCAGCCCCACAAGAAACATTTTCTTGCTTCGCCTATATCCCATTTGACACCTCTGTATTAACTTATGTGTCTACGGCTTCCACTATGAAACACAAGTTTCATTTGCTTACAAGGTAGGCTCGTCCCAGCCTTGCGGCCTCAAGTATTATATAGGATTAAAGTAGTCCAATATATACATAAAAACCAAATATCACATATATATCCAAGTATTCCTATAATCTTAGTATATTATGGCTATTGATAAGGCATTAGTCAAGTATTTTTCAGAGTTATTTCAAGATTTTTTTCGTGACCGGTTTTCTATGACTTCTATAAAGGCAGAGCGACCAAGGGTAAGACCGGAAAAAAAGTGCCGGCCACGAATGGCGGTTCCTTAAGCGATTGTTGAGTAAAAAACTCCCGCATCGACAAGAGGCCGCGTTTGAATTGGAAGATACCGCTCTTGCCGCAAAAGAGAACAAGAACTGCATTTAGCAGTAATTTCGTCAATCAGTGCCTGAAATCTCCAATAATTACGAAAAAGACCGATATGCGGCTTAAGGAACCGCCATTCGTACAGGACATCTTTAATTATCTCATCAAGATAGGAGCCAAGGTGGTCTGCCATTCACGTTCCGTGATATTTCAG
>JBARRE010000028.1:0-2459 GCA_049644065.1 Sedimentisphaerales bacterium
CCAGTGCTCAGGTGTGATTGACATCCGATCCAGATCAATCACACCCAATTGGCGCTCCGCGCCCATACGCAGATGAGGAACA
Source organism: Sedimentisphaerales bacterium (assembly GCA_049644065.1). Lineage (GTDB taxonomy): Bacteria > Planctomycetota > Phycisphaerae > Sedimentisphaerales > Anaerobacaceae > JAFGPJ01. The sequence goes on from JBARRE010000028.1 coordinate 83, forward strand.
TCCTCAGCACGCGCAGACATCAATCGGCAGGCCACAGCATCCGCAGCAAATCCATCGGCACTGACGAGAACGCAATCTAAGGCTTTTGGCTGTCCGGCACTAGGTCCAAGCCCCTCCATGCCGACCGTTCCATCGATGATTGCCAGATGCGGACGCAACACAGATGCCATGTCTGCGATAGCCACATTGATGGATTTTTCATCGCTCCCTTCGATGGGCGGGAGCATATGCAATTGCACTTTGCTGCGCCGCCACAAACAGCCTTTCATATTTTTCACCGACAGAGTTACATCTGTGTGCATATGCATTTTCATCACCGGCATGGACACAATCACGTCGAATTCCAGGACTTCAGGGCAGACCTTTAACTTATGCAATACGCGACCATCGGGTATGTCCATCTCAACGAACGGGCGCTGATCCATATCGAGCAGCGGACAGTTCCGTTTCCGTGCCTCGGCGGCGATGCCTGTGGCTTCCAAAGCCTCCAAAGTATTAACACCAGTAATCGGACTCTCACCAATAGCCACTTCAGCTCCGGCTTGGCGAAATGCATCTATAGCTGCTGCTACAACCTCCGCGTGTGTGGTGATACCCTCCCCCGAGTGCGCCACACGTCCGGCATTGGGCTTGAGTAGTAAGCGCTTGCCACGCACAACTTGCAAAGGGATGGACTGTAAGGCTGTAAGTGTATTATGATAAGGACCTTGACCGTGTGCCACAGCGACTCGAACGCGGGCTTGTTTCTTAAAGAAAGGATTATCCATATTCATTCAAATCAAGCTTTTTGCATAAAATAACTGTGTTTACGTCCTGCATTTGCTCTGTTCTATCAGTGGATCATAGTCGCCAAACACCCTCCCCATATCAAACATTTAGTTAAAAAACTTAGCATCTTATTAACATAATAATATCACAATCTTCCTCGAATTCAAATGAATTTGCCAAAGATATTCAAATGCTAAAAGTGATAAGGAAAAAAGCCTATAAAGATACCGGGCCGGGATAGCAAGTTCGCTGTATTGGCGGGCCTCGTGCGAGAAGTTGGCCACCAGTTCGACCTTGTTGTCGAGGACCGTGCGCTGGAGCAGTCTGTCGAAATTCAACCAGTCGAAAATCTGTCATCTACGAGAAACCCAATTCGCGATGCAGGGGCGAGAAGAACTTGTAGTACCTCTTCATTGTCTCACGATGCTTGGCGAATTCGTTCAGATTCAAGTGATATAAGGGCGGGACCATATGAAATAGAAACGTCCAGTGAAGGAGAAGAGAAACTGGGCATAAAAAGCATGCTTAAATGAGAGAGCTATATTAAGTCTACTTGACCACGCTGCCACCGCAAAATAGCGGTGCTTTCCAGTTCATGAGAAAGTTGACTTGCCACTAGTCTACATCTTCTGTGCATCGGCGCGACTCCAGTTCGTGATATCTCGATCGCGCAGTGCGGTTTTCATTACTTGCGCGCATTGCTCCATATCTCCTTGATCGTCTCTTCCTGTGAGTATCCGATAGGACAGGCCGGACTCTTGATATTGGCCCGGTAACTGCCAAGCGTCTCGTTGGGACATGAGATCATCCGGCTTACGGGCATCTGTAAATGCCCGTTGGGATCGGTTTCTTTAATCCAGTTGTAGGCGTATTCGAGCCATTTGTTTCTGTATGCCTCCTCCTGGAAAGATAACCACGATATCTCATCCCAGCCCCACACAAAATGCGAATTGAGATTGGCGACATTGGGAGATCTGCTTCTACCGTAGTTGTCGAATTCGACGAGGTAAGGCAGGCTCTCACACCGCCAGCCGCTGGGTGAGATGCAACCTTTGCTCTTCCTGAATATCGCATCGAGGTGGCCCACTTCCAGCACCGCTTCGTAGGGCTTTTCGGACACTTCCTTTATGCGCTGCGGAAACGAGTTGAAATCCAGAAGGCTCACGCCGTCGACGATCATACCCCAGGTCGGTACGTGCGCATCCAGCAGCACCATGTGGCGGCGGGCATGGGTCTTTGCGTAAGCGCGAATCCTCGCCAGCAGGCGGGACCATTCCTTCAAGTCAGGATCGGCCATGCCTATCAGTCGCACCTGCCCCAGGTGAAGGGCCTCGCAGCCGAGATTTATGTACGAGCCGGCAAGGTAGTAGAACCACAATTGTGTTTCGAGCCTCGTGACATCGGGCACGCTGCTTCGGCCCCAATGATTGACCAGTTTGCCGTCCTTGTTGAGCATGGCTTCGTATGAAAACGTCCGGTCCTCGGCGGGCAGGCCGAACTCGGCGAACACCCATGAAGGGATTTTTACGCTGTCCACCCTTCTGCTGATCGTTTCGAACAGGCATCCCTGGAAGATAACGTCCGGGTCGAACGCATGGACTCTGTCGAT
>JBARRE010000029.1:0-7325 GCA_049644065.1 Sedimentisphaerales bacterium
GTTTTTTGTGCGTGTTTTTTGAAACAGTCAACTGTAACCTATTTGTTTGCAATATGTTATGAGGCTTTCTTCAAAAAGGAACTTTTGGCCTTTTGTTTTTCGCCGTAGTCCGCTTTTCGCCGCCTTCGCAAGAAACTGAGGCGGCGAAAAGAAAGGCGAAGGCGAAAAACAATTCGCCGGATCCGCACGAGCCGATCTATAATCTTTTGGTTGCGGCCAAAGGGCGAAGCCCGAGGCCGCGCCAAGTCCTCGGTGCCCTCTGTGGCCAGAAGAATATGCGTTTATCTGCGGTTTCATAATAGAATACTGATAAACTTCACTAAAATGCCGCATCTAAAGTCATGGTCGTGTTCGCCCGGGTTGGTTCGTATGGAACACTTTGTTTTGTGAAGGGATTGATAAGTCCATAGTCGCCGCTTTCGCGGTCCCAGTATTTCCTGTATCCGGCATGGCCGTCACAAAAGACAAAGTTGCCGCCCTTACTATGGACATTGGAAGTCTGCTCCCGGCGTTCTTTTGTAAACCATGAAGAGTGATCGCTTTGGCTGGCAAACATGTGCCATTCCTGATAACGGGTGGGCTCCCGACCCTGCAGGGCGGCTATGGAGCGAGTGTTAGGTTCGGGCTGCACCCAGAGATGGTTGGAAAGCGCCCATCCTTCCTGCATGGCAATGATTCTACCGGGGCTGGGTATCGACGCTACCGCCCGGCCCATTACGACGGAATTGACCAGGTACCCCGTGCAGCTCACGCGGGAAGGTGCATAGGCCGGATTCGGATTAGGCCTCAGAGCCGGACAGGCATATACGGGAGTAGGGCGGTTCGGGTCCTCGGCGTATACGAAAGGACGCAGCAGCTTCAGAACATTGTCCGGAGCGGCGGGGGTGGCGTAGTCGTAAACCGCATGGGTCTTCGGGGGAGTTTTCTCGTACTCGTTCTGATAAAGCGCCAGAGCAAGGCCCACTTGGCGCATATTGCTCATACAGGATGCTCTGCGGCCCTGGTCTCTGACCAAATTCAGGGCCGGCATCATGATTGCCATCAGAAGGGAAATAATCGCAATAACTACCAGCAGCTCAATGAGTGTGAAACCGTTCCTGGACATGTTTACACCTCACAAAAGTATATAGCCTCGCTAGAAAAAACTTCAGGGCCTATTCTTAATATATGTAATACGAACCAGTCTGTCAATCCTTTTTGCTCATATGTAGTATCAAGATTACTCCCAACTTATTTTCGAACGGCCATTGACAAAACTATAAGACTACATATACTTCCCAATAAGAGATATTATTAAGGAGACATTATATGGAACCTGTAAAAAAGGATCAGATACTGTGCTGCGATACGTGCGGCGTCGAACTGAAAGTCATTCAAGACTGCGACTCTTCATGCGTTTGTAAAATTCTCTGCTGCGATGAGCCTATGAGGCTAAAAGAAAGCCCCGACGAAGAAGAATCCTGAGCAATTCCGCGTCACTTGACATTTATTGGTAGAAAATGCTAACAATAATCGGGGAATAGCTGCGCAGAAAGGGATAACTCTAATGAAGTATAACGGCATTAATCATTTGGCCATGGCGACGGGGGACATGGACGCAACGATCCGCTTCTGGCGAGATTTGCTCGGTATGCGACTGGTAGGGGGACTGGACGAGCCCGGGTTCCGGCATTATTTTTTCGAGATCAGCAAAACCGACCTGATCGCGTTTTTCGAGTGGTCCGACGTAAAACCGATCGAGCAAAAAGCACACGGCCGGCCGGTCAAGGGGCCGTTCGTGTTCGATCATGTCTCCTTCGGCGTCGATAGCACAGACGAACTCTGGGAGCTGAAGGACACGCTGGACGCCGCAGGTTTCAATTGTTCGGACGTAATCGACCACGGATTCATCCATTCGATATACGCTTTCGACCCGAACGGCATACCCATAGAGTTTAGCTGGACCGTCGAGGGCAAAAACATCCACGACGAACCGGTAATGGGTGACACCGAACCTACCGCCCTGGCCAAAGAAGGCCCCGGGCCCCAGCCCAATCGCTGGCCGGCGGTAAAAAATCCGACCCCACCGGCCCAGCGAAGAATTTACGCCGGCGCAGGAAGCGAACTATTTCACGGAAAGAAATAGTAGGGCGAGGCTTGCCCCATCGTTAATAGCTATACTTTGTTTGTAAGTTTGAGGTTGTCAAGGTAGAAAACAGTTTCTTTTGTGGCGTTGCTGGAGAAGCCGAGCCAGGTGAGCTTGTTGAATTTGGCGTTTCCGGCTTTCAGCCCTTTGAATTTCCTGGCCGTGCGGTCGGGCATTGTCACGGCCATGTCCCATGTGTCCCCGTTTTCCTCGCCCAAAGCGGCGATAATTTCGAAGTGAACCCACTGATCGACAGGCAGCTCCAGCAGAGTCTTGCCGGCGACTTTTAGCCGGGTTCCGTCAATCAGGATGCTCGGTCCGACGCCGTAGGGCGAGTGGCGCCAATCGCGCCACTCGTGGTTGATCCGGACGTCTTTGCCGATGCGGATATCGAAGGCACAGCAAGCCGTTCCGATGCTGTAATTGGGCGTGTAAACATAGTGCGGATTGTACGCGTGCTGCAAGCCGTCCGCATCGAGAATCTTTAAGCTTTTCCGGCCGCCGGCGGCGGTCTCGTCGGTGACAACGATGGCATCGCCTTTGTTTTCTACGTTGCACTGGGCGCTGCCCGGCTGCTGCCCGGTGGGAATCGTCTCGAAGCTATCGTTGATAGAAACGGGCGGCGGATCGGGCGCGATTTGAAGCTGGGGGAATCTCACGCTCGCGGCCTTTCTTATCCAGCGACGGTCGCCGTAAACTCCCGCCCTGGTGTAATCGAATGGCTTGAAACCGAGCTCGATGGCAGGGGAGTTAGGATCTATACGAAAGTCGTATCTTTCCGGATCGACAAAAAGCGGATCGGCTATAATCGAGTTTTTGTCCCGGCCCATTTCCCGCCATGCTTCGAGTGTCAGCCCGGCGGGTTTTATCTCGTCGCCCGAGGCGTTCCAGAAGCAATTCTTGTCCATCACAATGTTTATTTCCTTCCAGCGGCCGGAAAGCAGGGGGCCGGTGGTCCAGTAGACGATGTTGTTCTCGAAGGTAAACGACAAATGCTCCTCGACGCGCGTGGCCTGAATCTGGTGCAGCTTGCTGAAAGCGAGGATGTTGTTGCGGATGATATTTTCCTTGCCGTAATGCTGGTGGAAGCCGCCGGTTTTGGTGTTGTAGACGAGATTGTTCTCCATTACGATTCCGGTGCTGCCCTCGTCGGTATAGAGTCCCCAGCCGCCGTAACCGTAGGAATAGACATCGTGAAAAACATTGTCGCTGACGACTGTGCCTTCGGACGGACCGAGCGTGTAAATGCCGCCCATGTCACTGAGTACGCCCAAGCCGATATGATGCACGTTGTTGAAGCGGATGATGTTGCGTTTGGACAGGCTGTTGGAATAACCCCATCTCCAGCCGACCGACAGGCCCGTATAGAAAAGGTCGCTAATATCGTTGTGTGTCACGGCGTTGTCGCCGCTTTGGCCGATCCAGACGCCAACGGCCGAGGTGTAGATACGCCCGCCCGAACGGATGATGTTGTTATCGACCGTGATGTGACTTGTGCGGGAAGGCTCGTCGGATCGTATCTGGCCCTCGCCGATTCGCACTCCGCCTGCGCCAAGGTCGTACAGATAGCAGCGCGTGAGCAGGCAATCTTTACAACCCTGCCTGAACCACACTGCGTAGGTCGCGCTGCGGGCCACCTCGCAATCCTCGATGGTGACATTGCGTGCGCCGTCGGCCATGACCGCCGCCTCGGTAACATACGCCGCCTGGTATGGGGCGTAACCCGTCCGGGCCAGCAATTCCTGGTTATGCTCGAAAACAAGGCCCTTCAGCGTGATATGCTCGACGAATTTGGAGTTCTCAGGCTCACCCTTAAAGATTACCAGTTTTTTAATGACCGGCGCGACAACCTGTGCCGTGGCGGGATTCTCACCCGGCAGCGGCATATAACTGAGCGTTCCGTCACGTGAAAGGAACCATTCGCCGGGCGCATCGAGGGCCGTCCTGAGATTCTCAAATTGATAACGCGTATTCGCCGGCCAGCCGGAATAGCTTTTGAGCTTCTCGCCGACCGTGATTATCGCGTTACTTCCGACGTCGATCCCGGTCAGGAATCGGCGGGTGATACACCACTTGTGATAAGCGACGAGCGTGACATCCTTCATCTCATCAGGACTCAGGTCTTTGAGCAGTTCCAGGTCATCCGGGCGAACAATCGTCGTACGGCGGAACTTTTCCCGCTCACCTTCAATCGGCACTTCGACGCTCTTGCCCATATAATGGTAAAACTTATTCGGCGTCCGCGCGCGCACGGCCCGGCGACCGTTGACGAACAACTGCTCGAAATACCATTTGCCGGCGGCGACGTCTGGGATCTGAGTTTGCCAGATACCATTTTCGCCGCGTTTGAAACCTGTAATAGTACGTCCGCCCGTGAAGACCGGCCTGGCGCCGGCAGCCGCTTCATAGCTGACCGAAAGCTGCCCGGTGCCGCTATCCTGGGGCTCAAGAACAAACGGCTCGCTTAACGTGTACCGTCCATCGGCGATAACGACATGGATCGGATCCGGTATCCTGGCGATCAACCGTAACCGTCGTATGCGGTCGCGGGCACCGCCAAGCGAAGCAAGCGGCCCATCTGTTCGTCCGCTGTTCGGCCGGGCCAGCTTACCGGACCAACTGTCGCTGCCGTCCGGTGAAACATACAGATTCATCGCATCGACGGCCTGAATCCACACGAATGAAAGGACCACGCCGCAGATTAAATATCGCTTCAATGTCGAGCTATTCTCTCTCATGTCACTTCACCTCATATTTGAACAAGATTAAAGAAACCTTACACTTCTTCTTAAGCGGTCAGATTCTCCCATTTGATTCCGACCTTTTTCAGTGCGTAGCCGAGTTCGCTCATGTAGTCGCCGTAGCAGCTCATCCAGTGGAAACCGGGCATCCGCTCGGCCAGCGTCAGGTCGTCGCACTCATATCGGATATCGATCTGCGAACGGCAGATGTCCAGGAACGGGGCGTCGATAATCTCGCCGATAAGGCCCACCCAGCGTTTGACCGCGAAATCGGGCACTATATTTGTGACAATCTGGCCCTTGCGCATCTCGACCTTGGGGGCGGCACCGTAATCGGACTCGAAATGCGTCATAATGCGCACCGGATCGAGATCTTTGCCGTTCATCTTTCGCGGCGCCGTGCAGTGGGCCAGCGTAATAACACCATCGTGCGGGTAGGTCGGGTCGTTGAGGAAAACGGGTCTGCCGGAAATATTCGCAAGCAGCACGCCGGATGGTATCACAACAAAGTCCGATTCGCAGAACGCCATGTATCCGGTGTCGTTAAGCAGCGTCAGCGTCAGGCATGCCGACGTCTCGGCCAGCGGCATGATTGTCCCCATGCAGCCGTTGATTGTGATCGCCTGGCAGTCGGCCTTCTTCATTATCCCGCGGAAGACCTGCTCCAGCAGGAAGGCGTTGTCCACAAATTCCCGCTTGGTCTCCAGCGTATTACCGGGCGCTTTGAGATATGCCTCGGCTCCCTCGCGTGCACGTTGAACCGCGGCTTTGTCTGCCCGCGCCTGTTTTATCAGCTCGCCCACATCCTTGTAAGATACCGTCTGCATATCGAACTTCCACGTTTTTTTGACCAGGTTCGGCACGACATCTCTCGGCTGCGCCCAGGCACCGGGTCCGCCGATAGCCAAGATCTTCGTGCCCATCGTGTTGTGCAGGCCGCACAGCGCACGCAGACGCCATAAAATCTCGTCCTGATTGTCAACGACCACGTCCCCATCGTCGATTCCTTTGAGTGCAAGTGTATCGGTGTGCTGGCGGATGTAGCGGGGACTGATGATCTCATACCACAGATAGACCGGCCCGGATTTGTGCCGACAGAAAAAGATAATGTCTTTTCCGCTCTCTGCCAGTTTGGCAAACGTATCCTGTCCACCGCCGGCGGCATAGACAATATACACATCTGCGTCGTTAAGGTCGGTGTAGCCGGGCAAGTCTCCGACTCCCTTGATGGCGGCAACCGGCAGGAATTTCACGGGAAAATCCGCTTTGTTATCAAGCTCACGAAGCTCGCCCTGGATACGAGCAACTTCCTCTTTCGCGCCCTGCTGCGTCTGGATACCGCCCCAATTGCGCCAACTGGTCTGATGCCGCCTTGTCGGGGTGCTGTAAACAAGAATCGGCTTAACGACAAGCGGGCGGCGTTTGAGCTGCCCCTGGTCCTCCTGCTCGGCGGCCGAGACGCCCGACCATGTCAGGCCGGTCAGGGCTACTCCCATAGCCGCTGCTCCGCCCACGCCCTGCAGAAAATCCCGGCGCGAGATTCCGCTTGCCGAATGGTCGTGGCCGCACGGACAGCAAGTCCTTCTAACCGGGTATTCTTCTTGATTTTGAGTAGTCATCGAATCTTCTCCTTTCAATTTGGTTCTATGCACATCGAGAAACCATTGCTTCACAAGTTAAATTCAGCATTTCACTCGGACGGCAAGTATAACCGAAAGCCGACCGCTTAAAAAGGAAAAAGATTCGCTCTAAAAAAGGTTCCAACTCGCCCACCCTTCGTCTCCGCTCAGGGTGAAGAAGAAGGAGGGATAGCCTGCTATTTTTCCACCACGAAGATGGATGATGGGAAAATGAGTTTGGGAGTAATTGATCAGGAAACTTACCCCATCTGGTGGCTAAGCTCGCTTGGCTTAAGTGGAGACTTGTCACGTGACAAGGCGGACAAAAAGATCATGAGTATTAGAAGCATTGTCAACGATGAAAAGCCACTCAAAATGAACCAGCATGTGAACCTGTACTACATTCATTGGTTTAGCCTGGTGCATTTCTTATTGGAGGGTGAGCAAGGAAAATACCGGCAAGCATTTATGGCATGTGTTAAAACGCCTTCAGGTCTAAAGGCGTTTGAAGAAAACATCGGAGCATATCAACTCATTGAGCCGCAGTGGTATCAGCATTTGCTCCAAATAATAGATAGTTTATCAAAGAATGATCTGTATGTTTATTGAAAATCCCGCCGGTTTAGTGTAAATTTCTTATTGACGGGCGGCAAAGCGAGGATACTTTGGATTTGTCGCTCATGGATTAGACCGGCTGTCGTGCAAAGGCATACATTTTGAGAGAAATACGTATGAAAAAAGTATACATAGCACAAGATCCCCCTGATGCTCATTTTGTTGCGGGAATACTTCAAGAATATGGAATTTCATGCGAGATTCGCGGCGAAGAACTTTGGGGTG
>JBARRE010000030.1:0-18825 GCA_049644065.1 Sedimentisphaerales bacterium
GTTTTTTGTGCGTGTTTTTTGAAACAGTCAACTGTAACCTATTTGTTTGCAATATGTTATGAGGCTTTCTTCAAAAAGGAACTTTTGGCCTTTTGTTTTTCGCCGTAGTCCGCTTTTCGCCGCCTTCACAAGAAACTGAGGCGGCGAAAAGAAAGGCGAAGGCGAAAAACAATTCGCCGGATCCGCAAGAGCTGATTTATAATCTTTTGGTTGCGGCCAAAGGGCGAAGCCCGAGGCCGCGCCAAGTTCAATTAGTGTACCAAATCCGATTCCAAACTGCAACTGTTTGTTCACTATGAAGGCGTGACGATGTATCCCCAGAAGCGATGGAAGGCTCAACCGCTTTATGCGTTCACTGCGTGCTATATCCTAACGTTCCAGAAGCAGCAGATCATGGTCAGCAGCTCGGCGTCGGTTTTGATGTTGTAGAAGGCCTTCAGTAGCGTGACATCGTCGGCTTCCATACTCGCGAACCTCATGCGGAAATCCGCCTCGGTGGCAGGCGTCTGCTCGAAGAACCTAAGGCATTCCCACGCCGCACGCTGCTGGGCGAAACGGTCGCGCTTCAGCTCGGCTTCCATCCGCATCGTCTTACAGCGAGCCGGCTCAACGTTCTCAATCATAATATCAGCATTCATTTTCCGCTTTCTCCTTTTTACTTTTACCTTTTAACTTTTTCCTTTCCTCTCGTATCCGCTTGTTCCTACTCAAGCTCACTATAATGCTCATAGTCTTTTTGATTAATCAAAAGGACTATGGCCTTCCATTCGGCGGCGAAGGTCTCTCAATCAATTGCAGATATGACTTTTAACTCCTTCGGCTTGGCTCAGAGCCTGCCCTGAACAGAGATAAAGAGAAAGGTTTTTCACTTTTTACTTTTTACTTTTTTCTCATATCCCAGCTCTTGCTTGAGTATTGCCATGAACACCGCGGCGGGCTTTTTGCCCTGCCGGGCCTGTTTGGCGTAGTCCAGCACGCGCTCGAAAATCTCGCCGGTGTACCGCCCGCTCGCGCAGCCTTCTACCAGCCAGTTGGTGACATTGCGAAAGCACGTCCGGTCCGACCGGCCCGCAGGCGGAATAATCCGGCTAAGCGCATCGCTAAAATGCAGCGATTTAAGCTGTTCAGTGCGAAGCGAATCCGAAAAAGAAGCTGAGCGATCAGCCGTATTCGTATTCGTAAGATCTTTACTTACCTTTACGTTTACGTTACCTTTCGTTTCCTTAGCGATAGCTGTGCTATTAGCTGTGCCGCCGCTGTGCCATCTTTTCTTAGCCGTGCTAAGTCCGCCTCTGCGCTTGGCTTGCAGGAGTTTCTTTGCCCTGCCGAGCTCCTGCGTGACGCGTTTATGCCTGATCACGCCCTTGCTGAGCTGGAACTTTTTCGAGATTCTCTCCCAGATTTTTTCGAACTCTTCGACGCTCTGGCAATTGCACATCCTGCTCAGCGCCGGCGGCTCGAACGTGCATTTGCCGTCGTTGGAGGTAAGCAGCAGAATCAGGCTGCAATACACACCTCTCTCGGCCGGCGTGAACTGAACGAAGTCGATATCCGTCAAAAACGCGTCACTCTCTAACTGTACATATTTAATCTTCATCTTTTTTGATCTTTCTTATTGAAACATTGAGCCATCTCTGTAAGGGCCGCGGCGTTTCGGGCGGCTTTGGTTTTGTCGTCACTCTTCGGTGTCGAAGCCATCGCTTCGGCTACAATTTGTTGCTGGGCATCGTTGAGGAAAAAGACCACTGGCACGGCAAAGCTTTTATCGCTGATCTTGGTCGGTGCGGCGGGAACTTTCAGATTTTTCATCCGCTCGATCTGCGAGCGAGTAAAAGGCAGAAGCTTCGCCATCTCGCAGGCATGCATGTTGCGATTGAGTCTCTCCAGCAAGGCAAGCTTTTTCTCCAGCACATTCGAGCCGCCCAGGCGATTGAGTGTGGAAAGCAGGATGTCGGCCTCGGTATCGTCCACGTCCCAGACGACGGCATCGGCGGTTTCGTAGCCAAGCTGCTTTAAGGCCCGGCAGCGATGATGGCCGTTGATGATTTGGAAGCCGTCGCCCTGCCGCCTGACAACGAGCGGCTCATAGCGGCCGGTCCGCTCGATATTGCGAACAAGCCGGACGAAGTTCCTCTTGCTCATCCGGTTGGGATTGCCGGGATGGCCGGTGAGCTTGTCGATTGGAATACTCGATACTCGATTCTGGATTCTTGTTTCTCGCATTATTGATCCTCATTTGTGAGTTCTGGATTGAACCAGATGTAATAGACGGGGCGTGCGGTGAGTTTTGTCACGATGTATCGCGTCCGTTCGAGACCGGGTGGCATGTCTCTGCGTCTGCCGTGGTTTTTGAGAAAGTGCCGGATCTGATATTCGATGAATCGGGCTTCGGAATCGCCAAGCCGTTCGAGTTTGTGCTGTACCAGCAGCGGGTCGATCAGCTCGGCCTGTTCAATGCCGATGATACTCAGGGCCTCGATGAACTGCACACTGGCCGCGGACGGCTTTGCTTTGTAAGCCTTCATCCCGGCTCTTTCAAAGAACGGATTGACCCATCCCATCACAGCCAGGGCCTCGACAATAGGGACATTGACCAGCGGCATCGTCTCCCGGACCAGCCGGCTCGCCAAGCCGAGGCCGCGGAACCGAGGCTCGATAATCAACCTGCTGATCCGGCGGATATTGGCATTAATCAGCTCCAATTGCGTGCTCCTGTCGAGGCCGGCAAAGACGTGATTGGTCGCGATGTTTCGCAACTCCAGAACAGCCGATGCGTTCGAATAGACGATGACACCGACCGGAGTTTCGCAGCCGGTCCGGCTCAAGGCGAAGATCGCCGCTGTCGGACCGAGGTGACTGCCGCGATAGTGATAGCGGGCAAGCCGCTTGTAATCGCCCAGACAGCCCGGCACGATTTGCAGATTCTCACAAACAGAACAGCTTTGCATTTTATTTCCTCCTCGTTTGCTTGTAGATAACCTCGGCGGGGCCGGATAACTGCTTGACTACCAGGACATCGGGCGCCAAATCGAGCAGAATGTCTTCGCGGCTGGATGCAAGGATGAAAGTCGTGCCGGTGCGTTTTGCGAACTTCTGCAGGCGATAGGAGATTATCGCCGCGGTGACGCTGTCCAGCCCCGAGCAGAACTCGTCGGCGAAGACGAACTTCTTACCCGAGGCCAGAGCCATCGCAAGCCTGAAGCGGTACTGCTGGCCGGCACTGAGATTGACTGGCTGATTGAGAATGCAGAAGCAGTCGTTCAGGCCGGTGACGCTGAGAAATCGCAGGCTCTCCATAATATCGGCGTCGATGCAGTCGATAAGCGTCCTGTCGGCCGGCAGCGGAATATCGGCAAGGTTAACCTTCTCGCCGGCGGGGACGGCCTTCTGAAGCTCGGCCAGCAGGACGCTCTTGCCGGCGCCGGATGGGCCCGTGAGATACACGATGTCACCGGCGTCGATTTCGAGCCGGCACACGTGCGTGAAACACTGTTCGGTGAGCCTGCCAATTGTCATGCCGAACATCCGGCAGACCGAAGCGACCTTGTCGGTGACGGTGCCCCGCCATTTGAAAGTCTTTGAAATGCTGTACGTTGCCATAGCTTCTCCTATGTATTGTGAATATTGCTAACGAAACTCAACGCTACCCGGTCCGGCGTTCCGGTGCGGTTACGATGCTTCGGATTTCGATGAGCGTGTCGCGAACGCGGTAATAGCTCCGGCGTCTCTTTGCCGCGATCTGTCTCATCGAAAGGCCCATCAGGTAGTAATCCTTCGCGATGGCGAGCTGGCGACGGGTCAGTTTGTTACGGTTCCTCAGGCATTCGATGTACGGGCCGTCCGTGAGCCGTTTTGTAATTGCACGTATCCTCCGGGCGATGCTCGTCTCGCTGACACCGCGTATCCGGGCGATCTGCCGGATGCTGTTGCCGTGCTCGATATACATGGTCATCAGCAACTTATCCGTGCCGCTAAGCAGATTCAGCCTGCTGCGGAGCAGATCAATCCCGCCTCGATGCCGGCCCTTGACGTTGTTTGTTCGCTCTGCGATATTTTCATGGATTCGTTTCATTTCCAATCCCCCTGCCCTGCCTGCAAACAGGCATTTATTACCGTATAACGACAAACAGGCTCTATCGGCCGTAAATCCGCCATTGAGCGTGTTTTGTCAATAAAATGTGTTATGTAATAATCATACATAATCATAACTTTACCTTAAAATACAACTAAGTCAAGTATTTTGTTTGTTTTTTTACTAAAATATTTTAAATTTCTTCAAACAGTTGGTTTTACGGCCAACAGGGGGCATTTTTTTGCTTGAATTTCGATTCTCTCGTGGGATGATTAGGGATATAAATTTGAAGTATTCGGATTTAGATTCGGAGTGATACGCCATGAAAGCACTGGTTTTGAACGAAGTCAAGCAGCCGCTGGTTCTGCAGGAACGGCCAAGCCCTAAGGCCGGCAAGGGGCAGGTCATCGTCAAGCTAAAGGCGGCGGCGCTTAACAGGCGCGATTACTGGATTACGCAGGGGCTGTATCCGGGGATTTGCTGCCCTGCCATATTGGGCTCGGACGGTGCCGGGACCGCCGACTTCAAAGAAAAGGAAGTCATTATTAATCCCGGCTATAACTGGGGTGGGCAGCAGGAGGCCCAAAGCAGCAATTTCAAAATCCTGGGCATGCCGGATGATGGCACTTTCGCCGAAGAGATAGCAGTCCCGCAAGAGCAACTGTTCGGCAAGCCGGAACATTTAAGCTGGGAGCAGGCGGCGGCACTGCCGCTGGCGGGCCTGACGGCGTATCGGGCGCTTTTCAAACAGGGCAGGCTGCAAAGCCCGCAGACCGTCGTCATAACAGGCATTGGTGGCGGCGTAGCGTGCATAGCACTTCAGCTTGCCGTCGCGGCTAAGGCAACCGTCATCGTGACATCATCCTCGCAGGCCAAGATCGACAAGGCGCTGGCTATGGGGGCGACGGCAGGATTCCTCTATACAGCCGATGGCTATGCCTCACAGGTCAACGCCGAATTCGGCCCCATCCACCTGATTGTAGACGGAGCCGGCGGAGACGGCTACGGCGAGCTAATCGACATGGTCTGCCCCGGCGGGAGAATTATTAACTACGGAGCGACGGCGGGGATGCCCGACAGGCTGGATCTGCGCAAAGTGTTCTGGAAGCAACTGCACCTGGTCGGCTCGACGATGGGCTCGCCCGGTGATTTTGCTGCCATGCTCGACATGGTCGGCAAGCACAAAATCCGGCCTGTCATCGATGAAGCGTTTGCCCTGAGCGAGGGCAATAAGGCATTCGAGAAAATGAACGTCTCATCACAGTTCGGTAAACTCGTGCTGCGAGTGAGTGACAAGTAACAAAAGAAACGAAGGTGTTAAGATGAGCGGGACAGGCGATCGATTCCAGCAGGAAACGAAGTACGAACCGGGAAAAATACCGGCCCACAGGCTCGACTGGGGGGCAAAGCCGGATTTGTATAAGGAGTATCCGCAGGCCGAGAAGATCGAGCTGCCGGCCTTCGAACCGGCTCGGGCGATGAGCCTTGACCAAACGCTGAAGCAGCGAAAGAGCATCCGCGACTTTCAGGACAGGCCGATCAGCAAGGGCCATCTCGCGTATCTGCTATGGGCATCGACCGGCATCCAACGTGTCGAGGACGGCTATGAATTCCGCACGGCGCCTTCGGCGGGCGCTCTGTATCCGATAGAGACCTACGTGGTTGTCAACAACGTCAAATCCCTGGAGCCCGGCGTCTATCACTACTCCATCCGGTCACATCAGCTCGAACAATTAGAGCAGCGTGACCTCCGGCGGCAAATTGTATCGGCGGCCCTCGGCCAGGGAATGTGTGCAACAGCAGCGGCAGTATTTATCTGGACCGCGGTATTCGAACGCTGCAAATGGAAGTACGGCCAGCGAGCGTACCGCTACATCTATCTCGACGCAGGCCATATCGCCGAGAACCTCGCCCTGGCAGCCGTCAGCCTGAACCTCGGCACATGCGAGATCGGCGCCCTCTACGACGACCACGTAAACGCAATCATTGGCATCGACGGCACCGAAGAAAGCACCATCTGCATGGCCGCCGTCGGCGTGCCGGCCTGATGCTAAGAGTAATTGTTGGGTAGGAACAGATACACGTCCAGCAAGCTGATGAGCAAAACAGGTTCTTAAATAATCTCAGGCTTACTGCCGGCTCAGCTTATATCAAACCACCTGAGCAGACGACGCCTGGCTTCATCCAGCTCGGCTTCTTTTTCCCGCCTGTTGAGATCAGGGTAAAAATTGGATGATTCGAGCACACGGTGCCAGCCGGAATATTCGATAGCTGAAAACTTACTTCCAACAATTGATTGGGCGGTTTGTATTATCTTCGAATGTTTGTGCCTTGACAGAAAATCCTGTCCCTCAAGATAATCGTCTCTACTGGCAGCCAGCTTGACTATAACATATATGTCCCATGCATGAGCCTGAGCACGCTCCAAATCCAGTCTTTTACCTTCGTCCCTGTCATCAAACGCAAATAGCTTCAAGAGCAGTAGATTCGTCGGTGACGGTACCTGAACTTCAAGACAGCCTTTTTTTTCATTGTCCGGCAGGAACTCTCGTAAACAGATCGTTCTGAGACCTTCTTCTACAAAACACGCTTCGGGAGTAATATGGCCGTGCAGTTTAGACCTCACAATCTTGACCCTGAAATTATCAACCTCAAGTCCCTCAACAGGCGGCGAAAGTATATCCAGGTCCTGATCAGGCTCTTTTGTAAATTGATAATACTCACAACCTTCACGCACAATGTATCCCAGGCCATCAGTTATTGTAGCGGCAATGGCCCGCCGTTCGGCCTGTTCGAGGACCTGTGTTGGTGTAAGCATCAAATCGATATCGGTTGTGGCTCGAATCATTTCCTGAACTTGTCCCTGAGCTTTATGAAAACACAGGTAGAGACCCAGGCCACCACAGATAACGGGCTTGAGCCCGATTCCGTTGAATGATTCCGCCAGTTCGGCCAATTGCTCAATTAGCCTGCTGTCCATCAATACCGCCTTTCTGTAAAATCCGCCGCTTGAGCTGCTCGGCAATCTTCGGGCCTCTCGGAGTATCGGAAATCATCTCAAGATATAACTCTATGTCATCGACAACCGAATCAATTAGTCGCCAATCGGGATTGAACCAAACACCCGGATCATTCGTCTCTGTGATGATTACGTTTCCAAATTCCTCATCCGCAGTAATTGAAACCAACTTTTTCTCAGCCTTCCTTCTGAACTGTTCTATATCTTTTACGAATATCGTCATCTTATCCGTTACAGCCAATCCTTTGATTTGTGCCGCATAGAATCCAAACGCTAAATAGTCCTTGCTCTCTCCAACTAATCCAGGAGACAGTTGTTGGATATTTTCAATGACAAATCTGTAAGAGTTTCTTCTCTTTCGTTCCGTAGAATTCTGGTAGCCTTGTGCAAGTCTCTCCAACAACTTATCCGGATCAGCTACAGAGATAAGAGATTCGCCCTTGTTTATCAACAGATCTTCTTCAAGTGACTTCAGTACTTTTGAGACTGTCGATAAGGTTATCTTCGCATTTCGGTCGTTTATAAAATTAACCATCTCATACAACGATGTGAAGCCTTCCGGTTTCAAGAGCAGCGCCCTGCTGACAAGAGACGATGTCCCCTGGAAGATCTTTTTGATCGGAGCGGTGTCGGGGAAGCGGTTGGGCTTGCCGGTACGCTCGATATATAGCCTGTTCGACACTCTGACGGACATATTGCCGGACAGGTCGATCCATGAGATACCTTCATCCGCCAGAATCTTAGCCTGTTTGGCACCTATGTATGGGGCTACAAGCAAGGGCACCCTATCCGGTTCCTTGTCATTAGCAACGCAAGCAGTAAGCAGCCGAGCCACCATAAGAATATTCTGTGGAGTTGCTACAGTTTTAATTTCCGCCAGGGCCTTGAAGGAAGGGCCATTTTGAATTGAGAACTCTATGACCGCATCAACTTGACATCCCTCCGGCATAGAAACCTGCTCCGCAATGCGATTTATTATCAACGGGGAATACCGCTCGCCCATGTTTTTGAGGGATTGTATGATTTCTTTTCCTGTGAGTCTCATTGTTATTTTCCTGATATTGGACTATTTCCTATATAGGATATATCGTATTTTTAGGAAATAAGCAATAGTAAATTTCTCATTTTAAGTCAATTTCCTACATAGGAAATAAGGCTTTTTCAGGAAAACACTTTGTTTTATGATGTGAAATTGACCTTATCGCAGGTTTTGATTAAATTAGGCCATGTCCGGGCTGGCTTTGTATAGGGCCGGGGCCGGGTATGAGGAATGACAGATGCGTGATATGGATGAGCTTTTTGCCGCACTTGGGCGGTCGAAGTTTCGCAGCCGGTTTCGGCTTTCCGGCAAAGAAGCGGAGTACTTCAGGGACAAGGGTTTGGAAACAATCCTCCAGCACGCTCGATATTTTATTACGAAACGACTGGCCGATGCCAATCCCACAAATGACGGTCGGCAGACGCCTATGAGGAACCATCCGGTATTTGTCGCTCAGCACGCAACAGGTACCTGCTGCCGGGGCTGCCTGGCCAAATGGCACCACATCCCGAAAGGCAGGCCGCTCACGCAAGAGCAAATCGACTATATAATCGATGTTTTAAGACACTGGCTGATCAGGCAGAATATTTAACAGCAGACTTCCTGACGGGAATAATTTTGCCGAATATTGCCCGAAAAAAACCTTTGCATCCGAATGCCATACACCTATGCTGGATTTGTGTAAGAAGGACTCCTAAAGTCTTATAAATTTTTTATAATTTATATTGACTATTTATATAGGTATTGATTATAATATAATAAATTTCACTGGTAGTTTTATAATTCTTTTGTGAGTTTTGAACTATATAACGAAATCATATGAAAAAAAGAGAAAAAAATGAGCACAAAAAAAATGAATACTATTTTGGCGGGCCGGTTCCTCGGGACATCCAAAAGCAAATGGATGCTTGCCGCGACCGGGGAATGACAAAGCAGACGATCTCAAAAAAGCTGGCGTACCTGTGGCTGTCGCTGCCGGAAGAAAAGCAGAATCAGCTATATCTCTGCTTTCCCGACGAGGTAGAGCCTAACGACAAGGTGGTTATCGACCTGATGCGTGCCGTTGATGTCGTTATCGAGCAAAGAATACTGGCTTTAATGCCGAAGTCTGTCAAAGTCAGCAGTTGAGCTGGATTACATCGTCAACGGTTCCGGAGCCCAACAATGACGGCCGACAGACGCCGATGCGGAACCACCCGGTTTTTATCGCTCAGCATGCAACCGGAACCTGCTGCCGGGGCTGTCTGGCCAAATGGCATTGTATCCCGAAAGGCAGACCGCTTACACAAGAGCAGATCGACTATATCGTCGAGGTTCTGAGACGCTGGCTGGCCGGGCAGAACATTCAGCAGCAGGCTTGCCGCCGGGAATGACTTTGCTGAATATTGTCCGAAAAAAACCTTTGCATTCGAACGCCGGGCACCTATACTGGATTTTTGTAAGATTAGGAAAATGTAGCTCGACGGAGTTCTGTGAAAGACTAAGACAATGGATATGATGCCGGGAAGGAGTCCTAAAGTAGTTGTCATTGGCGGCACGTATGTGGATATGGCGATACGTTGCAGCCAGATACCATCACCCGGGCAGAGCGTGACCGGTTCTGCTCTTTCATACACAACCACCGGTCCGGGACCTAATCAAGCTGTAGAAGCTGCCTTGTGCGGCTGTCAGGTGCACCTGATAAGCAAAGTCGGCGGCGATCCCTTCGCTCAAATGGCTAAGGACAGTCTGGCAGAGCATAAGGTTAATACAGATTTTGTCTACACTGCCGAAGCCAAGAACACCGGGCTTGTCGTTACATTAGTGAACGCTGAAGGCGAAAACGCATCCTGTTATTACCCCGGTGCCAATAGTGCCTTACAGGCCCTGGACATTACCGAAGCTGAACAGATGATCTCCGAAGCCAACGTCTGTTTGATTCACGGCCAATTGCCTCAGGAAGCGATCGTTAGTGCCCTTCGCTGCGCCGAATTGTACGGCGTCAAAGTCATACTCAATCCTGCCAGGCCGTTGGAGCAGCAGGGCCGGACGACCAGCGATCTACCCATCGAATATTTCAAAGCGGATATTCTGATTCCGAATCTCTACGAGGCAGCCGATATCACCGAACAGTCAGCGGCCAACATTCGGACCGCAAAACTCATCGGCTCGGACCTGGTGGCCCGCGGTGTGGACTCCGCCGTCATTACAATGGGCAGAAGAGGCTGCATGGTCGTGGACAGAAACAGCGCCGATCATATTCCCGCGTTTGAGATCGAGCTGGTCGACCACACCGGCCGGGGAGACGCGTTTGCAGGGGCATTAGCTGCTTATTGTGCCGTCAAAAACGATGTCCGAGCAGCGGTCAAATTCGCCTCGGCGGCCGGGGCCCTGGCCTGCACAAAGTTCGGCTCAATAGAAGCCTTGCCAACAAAAGCCGATATTATCGAACTGCTGCAGAAAGAAGACATCGATTAACAGTAACGCACCGGTCTGTGCGTTACTATCAGTCCTTTGGCTTAATAAGCAGATACTGCGGGCTTTGTTCTGCACGTATGTTCAGGTGTTCGGTTTTCCAGTTGATGATGACTTTGCCGCCATAGATGCCGACGAGCGTGACCTCGGTCGGATCTATCGGCAGGGTGACATTGTGCCTCGGGCCCAGGGTCCAGAAGGCAACCGCCTCGCGATTGCCGTTGGTCAGCATGAAGGCGAAGTCATTTTCATTGCCAAGATCAATTTTCTGATGGATCGAATAGCCGGCAAGAGTGGACGATAGAACCTTAACAGCAAGATACGCAGCCTTGGGATTCAGGTCATGTTTGACCGTTCCGAATTGATGCTCCCGCTCGTTGGGATCCGTGCCGTCGTTCTTCCAGTCATACCAGATGCTGACCGGGATTTTCTGATAGGAATTTATCAGGAACATTCGCGCCAGGTACTCGGCCTGCTGCTGCTCGGTCAGGCGGGATTTGTCCCAGTTGAGATTCGAATATCCCCACTCGCCGGAGATGACGGGAATCTGTTTTCCTATTGGGACGTAACGCGCGATAAGTCCGCAGAGTTTGGTGTAGTCCTGGATTACGGTCTCCGGAGGTTGTGACCGGTACGGATGAACGCTAAGGACATCGATCCAGTTAAGAAGCCCATTTTTGAAACAGCCCTCAAACCATTCAAAAGGTATCCCCGAAGTAGCGCCGGCAACAACCTGGCCGCTCGGATCAGCGTTTCTGATTCGCGAAGCGGATGCTTCGACGAGCTTGCAGTAGTCATCCACGCTCGGCTGCGGGCTCCAGAAATGTTTGAGATTCGGCTCATTCCATATTTCCCACAAGATGCCTTTGCCAGCGTATCTTTTAGCGGCTGCTTCGGCAAAATCTGCGAACGCTTTTCGGCCGGCTTCAGTGCGGACGGACCTGTCCGACTCGTACAATTCGTTGCTGTAGTCGAGAATGTACAGGACACGGATGCCGAGTTTTTCGCATCCAAGAGTTAATGAGTCATAGCCCGATCCCTTGAAATCATAGACATCTTTGGCCCGCTCGACGCGCGACCAGGCAAGGTCCATTCTAATAAACTTGAATCCCACCTCGGCGATCATTTTAAGATCGCGTGGCAGACCTGTAAAGTGGATATTGACACCGAAGCCGTGGGCAATAGCGGGCCCCGGCAGCGATTCGGCACCCATAGCCACAGACGAAACCGCTCCGATAGCCAAAAAGAGAACAACCGTGAAGACAAACAAAGACCGAAGATACAAAACTGGAGGACTATATTCTGTCTTCTGTATTCTGTCTTCTTTACTCTGATTCATCTTCTACCTTTCAATTTTGATTAGCCCACCTGATACCAACAAAGGCGAGCGATAAAGTAAGGACCGGTTCGAGAACCGACCTTTCTGGGTCAGCAGAATCTTGAACCGACAGTAACATACAACAGATGCACAAATGTGTCAAACCCCAAGTTGGCCGCTCAGAAGAAGGATGGGATTGCCCGGCGAGCCGCCTTGCAGACGGGTGCTGAAAGAGCACAATCGTGCGTTAAGATAGGTAGAAATACAGCGAATTTTCGACCAAAAGCGATGGTAGTTGAAAACAAAAATCGGAAATTTGAAAAAAACTTTTATTGCTTCTGGGGCAGAGACTTACGGCAAAAACGCTGTCTACAATTTTGTAGATTTTCGCATCAAACGCGCAGGTAGCTCCAATTATAGGGGGCGATGTTAATCGCCTGGCGAAGCCGACGGCAAGCCGAAGCACCCCCGCGACCGGCTCGGCATGAAAATTGAATACGGGAGAGTAAAGCATGGGATTTGAACTTAATATCTTTGAAGATAAGTCACTTCAAGGCGATTACCTTGAGTGGCTCGTCGATACACAGTCGGTCGATATCCAGACGCACTTCGGGCGGCTGTGGGATTACTATGCCAATCCGAAGGTCGAGACGACCGGCGCCGGTGCGACCGACAGGAAGGTCAACGAATCCGGCAGGTGCTACACGCAAGCTCAGGAATACGGCTTGCCGGCAAGAATCACCGGCCTGATGCACACCGGCCGGACGGGAATCTTCGGAGCAAGACCCGTCAACCAGGTGCAGCGAAAAGAGGTTGTCATCGAGAACGACATCGCATGGCGAGTCAACGCGGCGGTCGATTTCCTGTTCGGCAAGCCCATCACGTTTGTTTCCAAATCGCCGGATGAGCCAAAAAGTGCAGAAATCCAAAGCATCTTAAAGGCATTGTTCGCGGCCAACGGCGAGATCGGATTTTTCCAGGATATGGCAGTGCTCGGAAGTGTCTACGGCTTTGTCGATTGTTTCGTCAGGCCTGGCGATAAAATCATCGAACGCATCACTTCCTCCTCCTCACAAACCCTCTCTGCGGACCGACGCTATGCGGGGTCCCTCGATGATGTGCTGCAGTTCGCGCAGACAATCGACCTTGAACTGATCGAGGCACCGAGAGCACTGCCTATCCTGGAAGAAAACGATTACAAAAAGATCCGCTACTACGTCCAGCACTTCGGGCAGAAGAAAAACTCCCTGAGCAGAAAGAACTCGTTTCTTGCAAGGCTCCTATCGTCCGGCACGCAGGCCGGCGACAATCGCAGGGTGGTGAATGTCACCGAGATCACCTCGGCCGACGCATGGCAGCGATACGAAGACAAGCAGCTCGTCGCCGAGGGCCTGATGCCGTGGGGCTTTCTGCCGGTCGTGCATATCCAGAACATCGCTCAGCCTTACTACTACGAAGGCATAAGTGACGTCGAGCCCCTGATTCCGCTGCAGGATGAACTGAACACCCGGCTGAGCGACCGGGCCAGCAGAATCACGTTCCAGTCGTTCAAGATGTACCTTGGCAAAGGGATCGAGGGCTTCGAGGACAAGCCCGTAGCGCCCGGCAGGATGTGGTATACCGATAATCCGGAGGCATCGATCGAGGAGTTCGGCGGCGATAACGCAACGCCCAGCGAGGCTTTGCACATCGCCGAGATCCGCGAGGCGATGGACAAAGTCAGTGCCGTCACGCCGCTCGTGGCCGGCGTGCTGAAGAACAAGCTCGGCAATCTGACCAGCGCGGTGGCCCTTCGTTTGACGCTGATGGGGATGCTCTCGAAGAACGACCGCAAGCTATTCACCTACAGCCAAGGCTTAAGGAAAATCTGCCGGATGGTCCTGGGAATACTCGATACCGCCAACATCTATAAAACCGACCAGGCCGACCGGGACGTGGAGATAATTTTTCCCAGCCCGCTGCCGGAGAACACGATGGAAAAATTAAAAGAGGCCCAGGTCAAGAAAGAGCTGGGCGTACCAACCGAGCAGGTGCTCAGAGAATTAGGATACGAGAAATCATAGAACAGAAAGGGAGAGTTTATGAGTCCGATTGAGACACAGGATATTTTGTCAGAAGACATAACGCCGGCAAGTGATAGTGACAATGCGAGACTTGTCCCGGTAGCCGAATCCATCCGCTATCGCAAGCGGGCACAGAGTGCCGAGAAGAAAATCGAAACTTTGACCGAGCAATTGGCCCAGGCAAACTCGCAAACGGCGGAGCTGTCCGGGCAGTTGAGTGACATTCAGACCGAACAGAAGCTGATGCGGCAATTAGCCGCCGTGGGGGCTGTCGATCTTGAAACGGCTGTGCTGATTGCCAGGGCCAGAATGCAGGACAAAGACGATGCGGATGTGACCGGCGTAATCGAGCAGTTGAAGAAGGAAAAGCAATATTTGTTCGCCGGTAGTAGCCCAGGTGCGGCACCAACGAAAACCGCCGGGGCCAGAGACCGGGTAACAAACAATCAGACACTGCTCGAAAGGGCAGCGAAAAAAGCAGCCACCACAGGCAATCGAACGGATTTGCACGAGTATTTGAAACTGCGAAGAAACTTTCTATAACTCAGGAAAAGCAACTATACTTAGCTCCGCAATTCATTGCGGGGTGCAGAACGGGAGAATAACAAATGGCATTTACAGGAAAAGCAACTTATTCCGCTGGTACGACCCTGCCGGAACTGGCCGAGGATGTCTCGGATCTGGTCGGCATAGTCTCGCCTTATGAGACGCCTTTACTAAACGCTCTGGGCGACCCGATGCGAGAGGCAACCAGCACACATCACGAATGGCTTGAAGACGAGCTTCTGCCCAACAAAGATGCCGTCAACGACAGCACGTTTACCGATCCGAGCGCCGACACTGACTTTGTCGTCGATAACGGCAGCAGATTCCGCATCGGCGATCAGATACAGATCGAAGGCAGCGAGGAATTGATGCTGGTGACCGGCATCAGCACAAACACGCTTACGATAGTTCGCGGCTACGCCGGTACGACGGCCGAGGACATAGCCGACAACCAGGTAATCAACATTCTCGGTAACGCCGCTCTTGAAGGTGGCGACAAGCCCAGTGCAAGGTTCACTAATCGCAGTCGGTGCGGCAACTATACACAGATATTCACCGCTGCGGTCGAAGTCAGCGGCACGGACCTGGCCGCCAGCCAGTTAGGCCTGGCAGACGAAATGGACAATCAAAAGCAATCGCGTCTGCGGGAACTAGTTCGCGACCTGGAAAACACTGTCCTCAACGGAGGTCAACCCGCGAGCAATCCTGAAGGCAGTGGCTCGATCAGACGCTCGATGAAGGGCATTGTCCAGCACCTCTCAACGAACCTCTTCCACACTGGTGACAGCGGCTTTCCCAGCGGCACCGCCCTCGACGAGGCAATGATCAACTACGTGCTCAGAAAGATATGGGAGAACAGCAGCGGTAACGTGAACCTAATAGTTGTCGGCGGTTTCCAGAAGCGAAAGATCAACGCGTTTTGTTCCGACAGCCGGGCGTACGGAGCCAACGACACTACCTTCACCGACATGATCGGCATCTATGAAAGCGACTTCGGCATCTGCAAAATTGTCACGACACGCTGGATGCCGCAAGATGCGGCTCTGCTGCTGGATTCATCGCGCATCAACGTTCTGCCTTTAGCCGGGCGAAGCTTCCACTTCAAGCCACTGGCCAGCAGCGGCGACTATGAGTGCGGCGAACTGATCGGCGAATATACCATGGAGCTCAAAAACGAAGCGGCACACGGTTTGATTCGCGATCTGAGTACCAGCTAAGAATTTACCCGAATTACCGGGGGGACATACGAGGATGGGAATCCCGCGTTGCTTGCGGGATTCCATTCTCGCCAGGAGACAAAAGAAATGGTTACTTTTTCAAACGATGCCAACATTTTGAAATACGAGCCGATCCTGTTCGGCGAATTGCACCTGCCGTGGCAGGTATTGGCAACAGGAATTGGAGCGACCCTCAGCGGCACAACGTTTACCGCAAGCGGAGCAGATTTCATCGCCGCTCAGGTACAGGCAGGCGGTGTTGTCTACCTGCAATCGGTGGACGGTTCACTGGACGGAGCGTATGAGATTGTCTCGGTGGATTCTGCCAGCCAGCTTAGCATCTCGGTCATCCGGTCCGATTCGACAGAGACCGCCATCGCGCCGCCTGCCGCAACGAACATATCCTATCGTATCAGCACGTTCGGACCACAGGCCACCGAGGTTGGTTTTCAGTTGACCGAATACTTCGGCATTAGACCTGGCAACCCGGCAAGTGACATCGACGCCGATGATATTCTGGATACGAGCGTGCTGAGGCTGGCATCTGTTTTTGCGGTGAACTCTTGCGTTTACGCGATGTTGGCCAGCAAAACCAGAGACCAAAACTACTGGAGTAAGAGCCTGTACTACCAGAAGCTCTTCGCCAAAGCAAGGGGGCGGTGCCGGCTCAGTATCGACTTCGGCACAGACGGGCTGGCCGATGTCACCATGATCGGAGCGGCCGGAAGATTAGTGCGGGATTAATTTGCAAAGAGAAGACAGATGAAAGCCACATTAGATGCACAGATGTTGTTTGACGAGCAGACGCTGGATATTAGCGCCGGCAGCTTTAGCAGGGATTCGATCGAAAGGACCTTACCCGGACTGGATGGCGTGCTGAGTATCGACCTCGGACGACGCGGCAGGAAGATTAAACAGACCGGCACACTGCGGGCAAAAAGCCGGGCAAAACTTTACGAGAGAGTCGGCAAAATAGCGGAATTCATGGACGGCGATACGCACACGCTGACAACAAGCAGCGGCCGGGAATTCACATATATCCGCATGGATTCGTTCAAGACAGGCACAGAAAACGCCAACGGAACAAGCATCATCGTCGATTATGAAATCGTCTACACACAGTTGGCTTAACAGTTGGTTACGGAAAAGGACACAGAAGAAATGTCACTTAACAGCAACGGCATAGATTCGATCAGAGCATTTGACTTGCCCGCCGGCATTTGGCCGGATGGTCTGTACGTCAAGGAGCCTCGCGTCGCATTGGTCAAATGGCGATCGACCTTCAGCGACAAATTCCACCAGGTATATGTGAACGGCCGATACGCAGGGACAACGTTCGACAGCGGGCAAAGACAATTAATCGTCCCGGTCCCAACGTCTCCGGAGTGTCCTGTTCGAATCGAGGTCTTTGCCGTTGATGCAGAACACGCCGATACGGATTTCAGCAGCGAGCTTACTCGGCCACCGGTTGACAGCGGACGCGTCACAATCACGCTGTTACGGAGCCAGAATTTACCGATGGGCGCTTCTGCGGATATCTACTATGACAACGGCACAGGCCAAATCGATTACGACAACCCAATGACCAATACGCCGATCCGAATCTGGCCTGCCCGTCAGTACAAAGCAGGGTTCGGCATGAGTCGATTCGGCCTTGGCGATTTCGGGTGGGATTCGGCCGCAGCGGTCGGCCTGGGCAAGGGCAGTTTCGGCTACGGCCAGTTTGGCCTCGACGCAGATACGATCTTCTGGACGAGCCCGCCTTTGCCGAGCGGCACTTACAAATTCGGCGTAAAGGTCAGAGACGCATCGGGCAGGCAAAGCACCGGCAGCGAAACCGGGCCGATAACAGTGATACCGGCGGCAAGACCTGCTGAGGGACTGAGCGTTTCTTCGTTCGATAAACAGACGAATCAACTGGTGCTCAACATAGAGAACAACGCGTGATTTTCAAAGGAAAAGGAGAAAGTTATGGCTGAAGTTTATCCATCCGACAACGAGCTGCTCAACATGCAGTCCGAAAGCGAGACCGGCATCGAGTACATCCCGACCGGAACGGCACCGTATTACCTGCACTTTAGAAAGCTGCTGTACCGGCTGCTGCTGGCGGCCCGGCGTGCGAACGACCTGAGAGTCTACGACGAAGGGAGCCTGGATGTGGGAGTCAAGCCCGGCAAGTTCTGGCTCGGCATCGAACTGATCAGCTACGCGGGCTCGACGGGCAATACGCTGGCCGACGATAAAGCGAATATTTACATCTACCTGGATGCGTCCGGGACACTCGTCACTGATGAATACAGCAGCTTCCCCGATATGGCTGCGACACCGCACATTCGACTGGCCCAGGTTTGCACTTCAGGTGGTGACATCGACTCGATCATCGACTGCCGGACCGGCCACAACATCGCAATTCCTTACGCAGCCGGCGGGATAAAGAAAACCATCGAGGCCCATACCGCCGACGACACATTGACGGCGGCCGAATCAGGCAGCGTGCATACCAACCTTGGCGCTTCCGCGACGGTAACGCTGAGCCTGCCAGCTTCGGCACCTGCGGGAACGCTGTTCAGTTTCGCCGTGCAGGCTGCCCAGCAATTGCATATCGATCCGGGCACGGCGGCAATCCGTGACGACTCCGGCCAGACGGCGGACAAATACAAATCGGCCGGCACAATCGGCGAATCACTAACGGTTATCGCAGATTCAGCGGGCAACTGGGCCACCATCGCCAAAAACGGAACCTGGAGCGAAGAAGCTTAAAACGCATCCGCAGCGGAGGAATCAGATATGGCAAACGAAATTCATGTAAACTACGCATCAGGCAATACGCTTTATGCCATCATGCGCAACGCCGCCGGGGACGTCTGGCATCTCGCTGGGCAGGTATTCGAGGCATGGGGGACGGGCGGCCGGACCGCGGCCGATTATGACATCAGCCTGACGGATAAGAGCGGCAGCCTGTACATCGGCAGCTTTGACACGAATATTCAGGCCGGCAGATATTCCGTTCAGGTCTTTTTGCAGGCCGGGGCAAATCCCGCCGACGGTGACACGTTCACAGCCGGCGAAGAAATAGTATGGTCGGGGACAGGCGCAG
>JBARRE010000031.1:0-8727 GCA_049644065.1 Sedimentisphaerales bacterium
CAAAATTCAGGCGCATCGTGCGGCCTGTGCGGGAAATCTCCGCCAGGTGGGGGTGTCAATACATATGTATGCCGAGGACTTCGGTGACACGATCCCGTACGGACCCACGGGTCGGCCTGTCACCGGCTCGAATTTCTACACAGTGACCGGCAACGTCACCAGCCTGCTGTCACTGGAAGACGGCGCTCCCGTGGGTCTGGGGTTGCTGCTGGATGACTATCTCGCGCATCAGCCCACGGTCCTGTTCTGCCCCGGCGCAGACCAGCCGTCCGAGGCCAAAGAACAACTTGCCAGGGTCGGTCAGGCCCAGGCCCAGAGTGACTTTTATTACCGCCATGCATCCGTGGCCCTGCTCACCGGCGCGCCGAATATTTCCCATACAAGGCTGAGTGACCTTGGCCGGAACAGCCAGGGCCGGCCCATCGCCGCTCTGGTAGCCGACGTGCAGTTTCTGGCGCATCCTTCGTTGGCGGCGTTCCAGGTCAAGACCCGAACGAGCCACAAGCGAGCGGCCAGCAATATTCTTTTCGCCGCCGGACATGTTAGAACCGTTTCCAACAGGGATGATAAGCTTACGGTGGATATCGGCACAGCACCTTATGATGCGCTCGAACGAATCCTCGCCATGTTCGAACTGGCCGATGACAATCGTTGAAAACTCGCAGCCGAATCCGGCAATGTCATCGAGTAATCCCGCCTTTTCAGCCTTACATCGAGGAAATGCACGGTAAATCCGCATATTTTTAGCTGTGATCAGGGCCGCTTACGAACAAACCGATGGCCAAGGCGTAATATGGTATGAAACTCAACCTCCTCCTTCAAAAAATAAGGGGCGGCGGCTTCGACCGGCGTCCCTTGTTTTACTTTAAACACAATCAAACACAGCCAACGGTCTTTGCCTGTCTTAAGCAGTCTTTGGCGGATACTTCCGTTAATTCCTAAATAAAAGAACCGGCACTTATTCGATGGGCAGATAAATTGTCACGGTAGTCCCGCCGCCCGGCTCGCTTGCGATGTTCAGCAAGCCTTTATTTATTTGTATGAACCGTGCGGCGTAGGCAAGTCCCATTCCACGTTTTCGTCCCGCCGGTTTTGCCGAGAAAAACGGCTGAGTCGCCTTTTTCAGCGTTTCGGCGTCCATTCCGCAGCCTTTGTCTTTTATTGCCAATTCCACCAGCTCGCTCGATTCATCGGTGCCGGCGGTGATTTCTATCGGCCCGGATTTGTCGCCGTAAGATTCGACGGCGTTGGAAATGACATTTGCGATTGCCGATACAATTTGTGCCGAGTCTATAAAAACGCTCTCGACGTGGCCGGCAACTTCGATATTGACATCGAGACTTTCAATATTTGTCTTCCTGCTGGTCAACTGCACCGCCTCGTCGAGCATATTTTTAACATCCGTCCGGGCGGCCCTGGGCTGACGCGGTTCGGCAAAGCTCATCAGGTCTTCGATAATACCGGATGCCTCGCGGGCGTTTTCATAAATCTGTTTTAAGATTTCCTTCGTTTCCTGGTCGGTCTGTGCTTCAGCAAGCAGTTGCGCCCTGCCCGATATCACTGCCAGCGGATTGTTCAGCTCGTGCGCCGCGCCTGCCGCCATCTCAGCCAGTGCGTTCAGGGAATCCTCCGCCTGCACTGTCCGATCGGGCACCCCGGCGTTCGAAGAACCGACAGTCGGAGCTGGTTTTGAAATGAGCCGCGCAAATTGCTCGGCATAATTCTGCTGATTTTGCAGACCCATCGCCATGTCCAAAACAATCGCCGCTATCGAGGCGGATGTTCTGAACCTTTCGGCGAACAATTCTGTGTCACCCGGATAATTAAGCTCGAATGCGATTGCCCCAACCGCCCTGCCGTTGGAAAGCAGCGGCACCAGTTTGGTTCGATTCCGGTCGAAGTCGGCGTCCAGTTGTTCGAACAGCCAGTCGATATGGTCATGAGCGTTCAAAATCGCAAAGTCGTTTGCTATCTCTTTCGGTACGGCCTGCGTATTGGCGGGGACATCAAGGGTGACAATACTGCATTGCGCGAGGTTTTCCACAACTACGGCTTCGAGTGTTTCAAGTCCGTTCGACGGAGCCAGATACAGGCAGACCATTCCCGTCTGATAGAATTTCTGCCAGCGGGTGGCGAAGTTTTCCGCTATATCGATCGCTGCGGCAGACTGATTGACGCCCAGCAAAAAATCCGCTGCAAAATCGAGGTGGCTCGAAGCGCTTTGCAGCCGGCGATTTTCATCGGACAGTTCCGCCTGCTGTCGAGCGAATCGTGCCGCGACGGCGTGAGCGGACTGACAATACTCCGTCACGTTGTCGGGTACATCGAGGCCCAGCACTCCGGACTTCCGGCCGAGCGCCGCCGGAAGACTGTGACGAACCTCCTGAAGCTGATCGATCTCTATTCCGAGATACTCGGCTATCGGTTCCGGCGGCCCGGGCGTATCGAAACTGCCGGAGGAGCCGATGTTCAACTGCCGTGACATCGAATCGGCCAATTGTACCACCGCGGCGATTTTTGCTTCAGGCATCCGGTCAGAGATGGCGACAACTTCACTGTGATGTAGCCAGATTGCAAGCGCAATTTGATTCGGAAGCCGCCATCTTTGAGCCAGATGTTTGCCGATGATCGCATGGTCGCAGCCGAGATGCTCCTGCTCGATAACACAGGAGGATTGTCCCGCCGATTCGGCCTCCTCGACAATACGGATAAAACTTTTCGGCATCGCCTCCTGCAGTGCGAGTTTTCCTATGTCGTGCAGCAAACCGGCACAGTACGCCAACTCCGAGTCTATTTGCGGCGATGCGATCTCGGCGATTTCTTTAGCACAACAGGCGACCGCGAGGCTGTGAAGCATAAGCCCTTTTCGAAACCGGATGCTATAGCCTGCAGCATCATCGCCCGTCTCGAAGGCCGGTATGATTTTCACCGACAGAACAATATCGCGAACCTCGTGTGCAGGCAGCTTATCGAGCGCCTGCTGGAGCGAGAATCTTCCGCCGGGCCGAATCAGGCCGCGCCGGCCGATAAGCGAAAGCGTTCCGGCTGTCAGCGCCGGGTCCGATTCTATAATATCAATAATCGATGAAGACGAGAACTGGCCCTGCCGGAGCCTGGAAAACAGCTTCGCTCCCACGCAGGGCAGCGTCGAGAGTGAGTCGAGCCGGGCAACAGCAAGCTCTACCTGTTGTGCCGCGATTTTCGTATTAGATAAACTGTCCGGCATATAGTCGTCCATGTTCTTTGTCGATCATCGAGATTTCGAGCAGCCCCACCGGTTGCATTGTGTTATTTCATCTGCAGGACCGAGGTGATTTTGCCGGTGAGTTCAGCGACGTCGAACGGCTTTCTTATGAAATCCTGAGCGCCGGATTTCAGCAGTTGAGCAATTTCTTCCTGTTTCACAACGCCGCTTACAATAATAATTCTGATGTTCTCGAATTCTGGATTCTTTCTGATCGTCTGGCAGACAACATTGCCGTTGACGTCGGGCAGCATATAATCGAGCAGTATCAATTCGGGCCGGAACTGCTGGGTAGCCATTCCCGCCTCGTAACCGCTCGATGCGGTTTTTGTCTCGAATCTGCCGTCCCGTTTAAGAACATCGACTATTAGCTCGATGATCTCGGCATCGTCGTCGACGATAAGAATTTTCCTCTTGCCGGACTCGATGGAATCGAGGGGGATCTTGTTTTCCTTCATAAACTTGACAAGATTCTGGCGCGGAATCCTTCGGAATCTTGAGCCGGGAACACGAAATCCCTCCAGCCGACCGGCGTCGAAGCAACGGATTATTGTCTGCTGGCTTATTCTGCAAATCTCCGCAGCTTCTCCGGTGGTAAATAAATCCTTCATTTTATCCATTCCTTTTCTTTGAACAAATCCTTTTGTCGTAAGCTCCCGCCAGCTTACCTTTATGCCCTAATTTAACTGTCATGCTTTTAAATTGTCAAGCATAAAAAACCGAAAGTCCCCAATTTTCTTCATAAGAGGATGAATATTATCAGTCCTTGCATCTTCCCGGAGATGGTCGTTAAAAATTGCAGTGAATTTTTTAATTACCCTCTTTCGGAAAGACTCGGTTAAGTCTATAAATTCAAAAGACATAGAGCGCCCACTGACTTCTCAGGTGAGTTCCGTCTGACGTCTTGCCTGAAAATCTTTTGTTTTTTTGCGAACAATCAGTGAGATACATCGAATTATTACTATAGAGTAATCTAACACAATTTTTTTGTGAGATTTTAAAATGGATAAGAAGGTAGCAGAACATGTAGCTGAGGTTTTGAAGGCTGTGGCCCATCCGGTTCGGCTGCAGATAGTCGAACTGCTGGAGACAAAGGAAATGTGTGTCGGCGATATAGTAATGGCTCTGGGAGGCAAGCAGGCCATCACGAGCCAGCAACTTAACATGATGAAAGACAAAGGCGTCCTGAACTGTCGCCGGAACGGAACCAACGTGTACTATCGAATCGAGAACAAGAACGTTGTGAGACTCCTGCACTGCATTTACGACCATTGCGACCGCAAACAGAAGAAATAACCTGAGCATAAATGTTTTAAGGAAGCCCCAAAAACCTCCGGCTGGGAAGTTTGATAAAGAAGTGATGAGCGATTAAGAAAAGTGAACACTACTGTTTTAAGAAAGGAAAATTTGTTAAATGGCTAAGAGGATACTAATTGTTGGTGGTGTTGCGGGCGGCGCTTCGGCTGCGGCAAGACTTCGACGGCTGGATGAGACGGCCGAGATCATTATATTCGAAAGAGGCGATTACGTCTCGTTCGCAAACTGCGGGCTGCCTTATTACATCGGCGGCGAAATAAAGAACCGGGATGATTTGCTTCTTCAAACGCCGGAGAATTTTAAGAAGCGTTTCAATATTGAGGTCCGGATCGGCAATGAAGTAACAGGAATCGACTCTGAAAAAAAACAAATCAACGTCAAAAATCTCAGTACCGGCAAAACCCATACCGAATCCTACGACAAACTGATATTATCCCCCGGAGCCGAACCGGTAAGACCACCGATACCGGGCATCGATTCGGACAGGATTTTTACCCTGCGCAACGTGCCTGATACCGATTTAATCAATGATTTCATCGACAAACACAAACCCAAGCGGGCAGTTATAGTCGGCGCCGGCTACATCGGGCTGGAAATGGCTGAAAACCTTCGCCGGCGTGGTATGTTAGTAGCGATAGTCGAGATGGTGGATCAAGTACTGCCCGTCATGGACAAAGAAATGGCCGGTTTTATCCAGCCGGAGTTGCAGAAACATAATGTTGCCCTGTGGCTTAATGATGCCGTGGCTAATTTTCGGCCGTTTAATTCCCGGATCGAGGTCGGCTTAAAGTCAGGAATGGAACTAAGCTGTGAAATAGTAATACTTGCGATTGGAGTGAAACCCGAAGTAAAAATAGCCAGGCAGGCAAAGCTGGAGATCGGAGAAACCGGCGGAATAAAGGTAAATGAAGAACTGCAGACAAGCGATCCTGATATTTACGCAATCGGCGACGCGATTGAAGTTAGGGATTTCGCTCTTGATAATCCCACGCTGATTCCTTTGGCGGGACCGGCAAACAAACAGGGCAGGATGGTTGCGGATAATATCTGCGGCAGGAATCGTCGATACAACGGCACCCAGGGCACTGCTATATTGAAAGTTTTCGATTTGACCGTTGCGATGACCGGAGCAAGCGAGAAAGCCCTGGCAAAAACGAACGTGGAATATGAAAAACTGTACATCCATCCGGCCAACCACGTTGGCTATTACCCCGGTGCAAAACAAATGCATATAAAACTGTTATTTACAAAGCCGGAAGGTAAAATCCTTGGCGCGCAAATTGTCGGTTCCCGGGGTGTTGACAGGAGGATCGATATTTTCGCCGTCGCCATCAGGGCGGGTCTGACGGTTTTCGACCTGCAGGAACTGGAGCTGGCTTATGCCCCGCCATACGGCAGCGGTAAAGACGCCGTCAATATGGCCGGTTTTGTCGCATCTAATATCCTTGAAGGCACTATGGAAGTTGTCCATTGGAACCAACTCGACGGTACTGACTATATTCTCGACGTGAGGTCTGCCGGAGAGTTTAAAAGAGGTAATGTTCCCTCGTCGGTTAACATACCGGTGGATGAGCTTCGTAACAGGCTGAATGAGCTGCCGAAGGATACTGCAATAAATGTTTATTGTGCTGTTGGGATACGAAGTTATATTGCCTGCAGAATTTTGATGCAAAACGGCTTTATCGCGAGAAATATTTCCGGCGGGTATATTACTTACTGCTCATATCAAAATAAAGAAGTGCTGGATACCCCGCCCGCCCGGCAGCTTAAGGAAGAATTTTGTATCATATAGGACAAAGAAAGGCAAAATCAATGGAAATTATAGATGTAAAATCCGCAGAGACTATAAAGAATCCGCATGGTGTAAAAGCGGCCAGGCTGTACGATTCGGAACATGCGCAAGCTATCCATATCACACTGGAGCCGGGTGAATCACTAAAAAAGCATATTACACCGGTTGGCGTATTTTTTTATGTTCTTGAAGGAAAAGGTATAGTAGAAATAGGGGCTGAAAAAAAGGAAGTCGGACCCGATACATTGATAAACAGCCCTGCGAGGATACCACACTGCTGGTACAACCAAAGCGAACAGGTTTTTCGGGTTCTTGTGGTAAAAGCGCCTCGACCGACTGAAGCTACTAAATTGTTGTAAATAGATTTCAATTTTTAGAGATACTTATTACAGGGATCGAAGAATGGATATTAAACATAAGGTTACTTCTTACTCATTAGAGCACTACAAAAGAATAACGGTTGTCATGGTCATTTTTACACTGGCTCTTGGCGCTTTGATACCCCTGATCAAGGTCGATACGGACCCTGAGAACATGCTCTCGGCCGACGAACCGGTGCGCCTGTTCCACAATCAGACAAAAGAGCAGTTTATTTTAAGTGACATCGTGGTGTTGGGCGTTGTCAATAATAAAGATCCAAACGGGGTTTTCAATCCCGCTTCGCTGGACAGGATATACGAGCTGGCCGAATTTTCAAAGACGCTGCACTGGTCGAGCAAGGAAGACCCCAACGAGCAGATCGGCGTTATCGAGGTCGATTTGCTTGCGCCTTCGACCGTTGACCACATCGGCCAGGGCGGGCCGGGCGTGGTAACATTCGAGTGGTTAATGAAAAAACCGCCGGCGACAAATGCCGAGGCGCTGGACATCAGAGACAAGGCAATGTCTAATCCTATGCTCAAAGGGACTCTCATTTCCGAAAATGGAAAAGCGATTTGCCTGTACCTGCCGCTTACCGACAAGCATCTGAGCCACGAAGTTTATAAAGAGCTTACGAAAGAAATTGCGACCTTTCCAGCGGGTGACGAGGAATATCATATAACCGGCCTGCCCGTAGCGGAGGACACGTTCGGCTACGAGATGTTTACGCAGATGGCGATGTCGGCGCCGCTGGCGATGTTCGTGATTTTCATCCTGATGCTGCTGTTCTTCCGTAAGCTGGTCCTGGTAATCTCGCCGATGATAGTGGCGATGGTTTCGGTGATTTCAACGATGGGCCTGCTGATCGGATTCGGATATCCCGTGCATATAATGAGTTCGATGATCCCGATATTTCTTATGCCGATCGCAGTGGTGGACTCGGTGCATATTCTTTCGGAATTCTTCGACCTTTACACAAAAGAAAAGGGCAGAAAAAAAACAACGCTGGAGGTGATGGACAATCTGTTTATGCCGATGCTGTATACATCGCTGACCTCGGCGGCGGGTTTCGCATCTCTCGCTCTTACTCCGATTCCGCCGGTACAGGTCTTCGGCATATTCGTCGCTACTGGAATTATGATTGCGTGGCTTTGCACGAGTACTTTCGTGCCGGCGGATATTATGATGATACGAGAGAAATCTCTTGAGAACTTCGGCCATGAAACTCAGCACGGCGAAAAACAAACATTGCTGACCAGGCTGCTGAACGCCGCCGGGAAACTGACATACGCAAAAGCAAAGCCTATTCTGATAGTTATTTTAATTGTCTCGGCTGTTGCCTTATACGGCATCACACGAATCGAAATAAATGACAATCCAGTAAAGTGGTTCTCGAAAAGCCACCCGATCCGAAAAGCCGACATCGAATTAAACAACCACTTCAGCGGAACCTATATGGCCTACCTGGTGCTCGATCCAGCCGAAGACAAGGCCATACCGACTCAATATATAAGCGATCTGAGGAAGCGTCTTTCGGAAAAGTCTCTCGAATTGAAGGAAGAGTTCCCGGGCGTTACCGATATGATTCCGGAAGTGGAACAAAATCTTCTGGAACAGGCATCGTCTGCTGAAACGAAAGAAGACCTGCTGGATAAGTTAAGTACCTTTGCCAATGACAAGCTCGATTCCGCCGAGGACAAGGATGTGGATATCTGGTACGAGCTGGCCGACTTTTTCGATTTGGAAAAGGAACGGATTAAATTATTCAAACAGCCCGAAGTGCTGCGATATATTTCTCAACTGCAGGAGCATCTCGAACAGGCCGGGCTTGTGGGCAAGAGCAACTCTGTTGCCGACGTTGTCAAGAAGGTCCACCAGGAGCTTATCGACGGCAGGAAAGAGAATTATAAAATCCCCGATTCGTCCGCCGCCGTGGCGCAGTGCCTGCTGCAGTTCCAGAGCAGTCATAAGCCGGACGATTTATGGCACATGGTCACCACCGATTATATGCACG
>JBARRE010000032.1:0-16060 GCA_049644065.1 Sedimentisphaerales bacterium
CGGAAGCCTTCGCCGCGGCGTTACTTACGTGCTCTTCCAACTGCTCGCCGATTTGCCCGAGCGCTTCCATCACATCCTCGACCGACTCGATCAGCGTCGCGCCCTGCTTTATCAACTGATGCGCCCCCCTGCTCAGCGGCGAATCAATCTTTCCCGGCACAGCCATAACTTCACGGTCGTAATCCAGCGCGGCCCGTGCCGTAATCAACGCACCCGAACGCAGTTCGGCCTCTACGACAATCGTCCCGAGCGACAGCCCGGCGATAATCCTGTTCCGAGGCGGAAAATTCACAGCCAGAGGCTCGGCCTGAAGCGGCAATTCACTCACGCAGGCGCCGGATTCGGCTATCAGCTCGAACAGCTTCTTATTCTCCGGCGGAAAAACCCGTGCCAGGCCGCAACCCTGCACGGCAATGGTTCGCCCGCCGGCCGACAACGCTCCCTGATGGGCGGCCGTATCGATCCCCCGGGCCATCCCGGAACAAATCGTAAATCCCGCCGAGCCAAGAAAATGCGCAAATCGTGAAGCCTGCTCCTGGCCGTACAGGCTGCAATGCCGCGCGCCTACTATCGACATCGCCAGATTATCCTGCCGTCCCAGGCTGCCCTTGACGTACAGCACGGGCGGCGGGTCGTAAATCCGCTTCAATACCGGCGGATAACGCTCGTCGGCGAGATTTACCAGCCAGATGCCGAGCTTCCGGGCCAATTCCAGCTCGGCCCCGGCGTCGAATTTCTCGCGCGTCGAGACGATTCGCTCGGCGGTTTTGAAGCCGATGCCGTCGATTTTGGCCATTTCACTCACCGAAGCACCCAAAACCAGCTCGGCCGAGCCGAAATGTTTGATCATCTTTGCAAACGTAACCGGCCCGATGCCGTCTGCCCTGATAAGCTTGAGCCAGTTTTCGATATCCGCCGAATTCTCTTGCGCTTTTGCCATAGTGACATTTAACCACGAACAGCACAAAAACGCACAAACAAAAATACAACAAAAGCCTGTTTTCACAAAAAATTTATTTTCCAATACTAAAAATAACTAAATCCAACCAAATTCTTATTTTCTCGTCTGTCCCTAAGCACCCATTCGTCTTAAAAGAGAAGGTTCTGGGGACGAGTTACGAATCACAGTTTCCTGGATTTTTCTTGACGCGCGGGTGGGTAATTTGGTACAAATGGGGCATGTAAGGCGTGTGCTTTAGGTGCGTCAACAGACGGCTGGTTGATATGGAAGGAGGTATTGGCAGCTAATATACGAATTTTCACGGCTAAAGTCGCTATAGATACTAAAAACATCATCATTATAGGCCATTAACAACGTTAAAGGAGAAATATTATGCTTGGAAAAATGAGTTATTTCATTTGCTTTGCCCTGCTTCTCGGCGCGGTTAGCAGCGTTCAGGCAGTACCATTTAGCTTACTGCCAACATTTGATACGCATGTCAGCAATGACGCGAGTGAGGGGCCTGACTCAGATAACAGCGGTCAGTCAGGTATGCACTGCCGTAACCAGGGTGGCAGACGTCGTGTGGGATTCGTAGCCTACGACCTGTCTGAAGCTCAAACTCAGGGTGTTGTTTTCTCAAACGTAAGCTTTAGCAACTACGGTCACGATACCGGCATGATAAATGTGTACGGAGTTCTTGAGGAATATGAGGACCTCGTCGCCCCTGGCATGACCTGGAATACTGCTCCCGGTGTTCAAAATAATCCTACTCCAGCCCTTGACTCGGATGTTGCCCTTGATCTGGCGGATGTAACCGAGATACTGCTGACATTTAACGCACCCGCCCGCGGTGGAAGGGCATCAACCGACACGAGCCAGGCCCTGGCTGAATTTCTTAACAGCGATACAAATGGTTTTGCGG
Organism: Sedimentisphaerales bacterium; assembly: GCA_049644065.1. Taxonomy (GTDB): domain Bacteria; phylum Planctomycetota; class Phycisphaerae; order Sedimentisphaerales; family Anaerobacaceae; genus JAFGPJ01. The sequence continues at coordinate 1,866 of JBARRE010000032.1, forward strand.
CTTTAATGTTTGCGCCTGAAGGTGGCAGCGGTGCAATCGTCAGAACCGTCGAATTGGGAGAGGCCGGCGGCACGCTCCTTGAAGGCGATATCGGGGGACTTCCGGAATCGGCTCGAAATCCAAATCCTGTTGACGAAGCGGTTGATATATCCCGCGATGCGGCCCTGAGCTGGTCGCCGGGAGGCTACGCCGAGAAGAATGATGTTTATCTCGGAACGAACTTCGACGATGTAAATGAGGCATCTACAACCGTCGATCCGAACAGCGTATACAAGGGCCGGCAGGATCCGAACCAGTATCCGGCCATCGGAACCGTTCGCCTGAAAATCGGAGCGACCTATTACTGGCGTATCGACGGGGTCGGAGCGGCACCCGGCAACGAAATATACAGAGGCAAAATCTGGCAATTTACGGTCGAGCCTTTTGCATTTGCGATTGACGGCGGGACTATTGCCGTCAGGGCTTCCAGTTGGGTAGAAGGCAAGGAGCCTGAAAATACCGTGAACGGCTCCGGACTGGACGAAACCGGCCTGCTGCACGGTAATATCGGCGACGGCACAATGTGGCTCAGCAACCCGGATGGAGAGCAACCGACCTGGATCGAATACAACCTCGGCAAGCTTCACAGGCTGCATGAGATGTGGGTCTGGAACTCGAACGAAGGCATGGAGAAGTCGATCGGTATCGGATTCAAGGAAGTAGTGATCGATTATTCGGTCGACGGAACCGAGTTTGTGACACTGGGAACGACGCACGAGTTCAACCAGGCGCCCGGCACTGTTAATTATGCACACAATACTACAATCAATTTTAGCGGTATATCGGCACGGTACGTCAGGCTGACAGCCAACAGCAACTTTAAGAACATACTTGATCAGTACAGTCTGAGTGAGGTGAGGTTCTTCTATGTCCCAGTGCAGGCAAGAGCTCCAAAGCCGGCTTCCGGAGAGATAGAGGTCCCTCTGGATGTAACACTCAACTGGACTGTTGGGCGAGAAGCGGCCGAGCATAATGTTTACCTGAGCACGAGCGAGCAGGCCGTGATAGACGGAACGGCGTTTATCGACACCGTGACCGAAGCCCAATACACACCCTTGTCACTCAATTACGCCACGACTTATTACTGGCGGGTCGATGAGGTCAACGACCTCGAAGATCCCGCTTTGGTGGAAGGTGACATCTGGAGCTTTACGACAATGGAGTTCCTCGTCATAGACGATTTCGAGCTCTACGATTCGAACGACAACCAGATATGGCACGCGTGGAAAGACGGGCTCGGTTACGGCACGCCGGATGTTCCGCCTTACTTTGCCGGCAACGGCACCGGGGCGGCCGTGGGCGATGAAACGACTAATTCGTTCACAGAGGAAACGATCGTTCACGAGGGCGGCCAAGCTATGCCGTTTGCCTTCGACAATAATAAGCAGGGCTACGCCAGGTATTCGGAGGCGGAGCTGACGCTGAGTTATCCGCGCGACTGGACCGAAGGAGGCGTGAAGGAATTGTCGCTGTGGTTCAGGGGCAGTCCGGCATCCGTCGGCAGCTTCACGGAGGCTCCCGCCGGAACATACACGATGACAGCGGCGGGCACCGATATCTGGGGCGTCGCAGACGAGTTCCACTACGCATTCAAGACGCTGACCGGAGTCGGAACGATAGAAGCGCAGGTGCTCAGCCTCGACGACACGGACCCGTGGGCCAAGGCCGGCGTGATGATCCGCGAATCGCTGGAGCCGGGCTCGAAATTTGCCGCCGTGTACATTACGCCCGGCAACGGATGCAGATTCCAGGGGCGAACGGATGCCGATGCCGACGCTACGAGCGACACCAGTGTCGCGACAGCCGAGCAGACAGCAATCACCGCACCGTACTGGATTAAACTCGAGCGTGACTTCGCGGGTAACTTCAGAGGCTTCTACTCGAGTGACGGGGCCACCTGGCAGTCGATGTCGTGGAATCCGCTCAATATTGCCATGAACTCGAACGTTTACATCGGCCTGGTAGTGACGTCACATAATGCGGCTTCTACATGCGAGGCCAAATTCTCGAATGCCACTATTACTGGTACGGTCGGCCCACAGTGGGCGAACCAGGACATCGGCATACTCAGCAACGATCCTGAGCCAATGTATGTGGCGGTCTCCAACAGCACGGGCGAACCGGTGGTTGTGGCCTACGACGACCCGGCCGCGACACATATAGAGACCTGGACGGAGTGGATTATCAGCCTGCAGGACCTCGCGGACCGGGGCTTGAATCTGACCGACGTAGACAGGATTGCGATCGGTATAGGCACCAGGGGTAATATGGCGGTGCCGGGCGGCTCGGGCAAGATGCTCTTCGACGATATCCGGCTGTACGGGCCAAGGGACATTGTCGTTGAAGAATAAATAACGTTAAATAAGTTCGGGGCTCGTATCGATAGCTTCGGTACGGGCCCTTTTTTCACAAGGTCACGCATATCGCATTTGCGCCGCCGATTTCGTGCCTTTCATTCCAAATCAAACGGCGTGTTATTGAGCGGCTCGAACCAGCCTAATTTACAATCGCTCGGATTGACGCCATAGACATTTTTATCGCCGGAGTTCGCTATTTTTCGCTGTTCGATGTGGCCGTCGGCCCAGCCGACATTTGCCTGGCCCCTGTGGCGAAAATGAATAGACGGTGACATATAAAATTCCGTGACGGGCCGACCGTTGTAAACGGTAAAAGGCGGCTCGGCGAACGAGTACTCGATGAGAGACTTTACGCTATTCGCCATTGCCGTATCGGCGAACATCAACGTCAGGGCCGGGGCGGCAATTTCCGTCATGCGCGCCGTCATGGCGTAGCTGTCTTTCCAAGCCTGTACACTGCCGGCAGTGCCCTGCGAGGTCCGGCTGCCGATATAAGTCATATTGTAGCCGTAGCCGCCACCGCCCTGCTCGAAGTTCGTATTCCAGTCCTGCCCTTTGACAAACTCCACTTTCAAGGGACATTCCTTTACCCGGCCGTCGGCAAGGTATCCCGCCAGAGGCGAGCGCAGCGGATCGAACAGATCGTCACGAGTGTCTCTGCACCCGTGCCAGCGGTGCAGCCCGGCGTTGTCCCACATGTCACTCGCAGCCGGGACGTAAAAACCGTCGTTTTCCGTGGCGTACCCAATGTTCGCTATAACAAGCTGGCGAAGATTCGACTTGCAGGCCAAAGCCCGGCTCCCGGACCTTGCCGCACCCAATGCCGGCATCAATATGGCCGTCAGCAGGGCAATGATCGAGATAACTATCAGCAGCTCAATCAAGGTAAACGCTTTGGATTCTTCTTTACGCATAAAACCGTTTCAAAAATTTCCTCAATTACGCCATTGTTCCGCCTGATGCCACTGGTCGATCAGAACGGCAAAATCGAAGATATCGATGACCAGATCCTTCGGCTCGGCCAAATCGCATCTTGCTATCCACCCCAGCCGGCCGAAGCGACTGTTAAATGCAGAGATAAACAATTCAAAATCGAGTATGTCAACAACGCCGTTCAAATCGATATCGGCGCCGTACTCCTGTTCGTGGAGCACGCCCACTGCCTCCAAATCCACGCCGCCCGAACCGAACGTCGGCCAGGCGTCGTAAATCGGATGGTTATTCGAATAATAGCCCCAGGCAGGCCGGGTCGCCGGGTCGATATGAGTCACGGCCTCATCGTAAAAATCGCCGCTGCCCGGGATATCGACGATCCGCACGTATCTTATATCGTTGATATCCACAAGCCCTGATACGACGTTCGGATCGCCTGTAATTTCCTGCAAATCGAACGGCGTGCCTGTACCGTTGGGATGCTTGCCGGCCAGATTATACACGTTGCTTATCTCGATTGTGCCATAAGACCCGACAGGTTCGGAGGCCAGTGACACAGTGGGAAAACGGGCAAAATCGATGCCGTTGGTCGAGACCTCCACGTATCCCAATTCGGCAAACATTTGCCCCGCAACCGAACCGGTCGCCCAGCTTGCATCTGATGTAAAACCGTTCTCAAAAACAACAAAATCATAGCCGTCCTGTTGCCTGATCGGCTCGTCGAACGACAGCGTGATTCTCCCAGGCGGCATCCCCTGGTCGACTTGCTGCCGGCTCAGATCGCCCAGGCTGACGATATCGAGCCTGTCACCGGTAGCCGGTCCGAGGGCATAGTTCGGGTCGGCCCATATACCATCGACGCCGGGAGCAGGCTCATAATCCGCCACGGCCGTAGCCCAGCCTCTGAATATCGGATTCATAACAGCATTCGGATCGCTCAGCGGATCGGCGTGCCGCCCGTGATTGTCAGGATTAACAAAGCCGCTTATCCCGACCTCGGTATAAGGCCCGGCAAACGAAGACGCCGGTTCGTACACAATCGTATCAATCGTAAAGCTGCCCGGCGTATTCATACCCCAATCGCCGACATCGCTCGAACTCAATGCGAACTCAAGGCTCACAACCTCGCCCAGCGAAGTTAGATCGACGTACTGCCACGAATCGACGATATAATCTTCGCTGTTGTCCTCGAAGCGGTAATCGGCTAAGTAGAAATCAATCGTGCCGATTACAGTGCCGTCAACATCCTTGCCCGTGATAGTAAGCATAAAGAAGTCCGGGTCGCTGCCGTCGGCGCCGCCGAACTTTTTCGCAAAGGCATCGCCGTTTAGCATCGAATAGTAAGCGTAGTTGCTGTTCGTCACATACAAGCCATCAACAAAGCCCGGCTCCTCCAATGTCACAGCGGGCGGCGAGGTCCAGCCGATATAACCTACGGCGTAGTTTGCCGAGCCTCCCTGGCCCGAGCCCGTGATGGCATTGTATTGTGCCGCTATGCCCTGCATCGCGGTATCGGTAAGATTGGAATAGGAAAAGCCATCCCAGGAGGCCCAGTCGGCATTGTAATTATTGCCGAAGTGAGCGCCGCCGCTGGTAAAACCGCCCGAGCCGTCCGAGCCGTTCCAAAAAGACTCGGCCGGCAAAGCCAGATCGTCAAACGTGGCTGTGGCGGCATTTGCAGCTCCGGCCGTTAATAAAATAGTAACTAAACAATACAACTTTTGTAACTTCAACATTTTTTCACCTCCCGTTCGGAGAATTGTTTTTGCATTCTCCTTCGGTGTCCGGCCCTTTTCGCGAGGGCATGCCAATAAAAAAACCGCTGCTCCCACGAAAGGAACAGCGGTTATAAATCGCCCTGCACAAATAGAACCACAGCCAGCGTAAAAAAGGCCATAGAGCCACACATGCGTTCCAGCTCGCGAGAACACAAGGGTTCCCATTTTGCGTCGTGTCGCGGGCATCTTGCCCGCGATTCGAGGGCGGGACGCCCTCGACACAAAACTCAAAATGGGCCCCTAACAATGTATAACCAACTACAGGCAGGTTTTCTGACTTGCGTCTTACCTCGAAGCTCCTTCCCGTCCGGCAGAATTTTCTGCCGTGGACAGTGGATAATTGCCTCTCGGATTTCCGATTCAGCTATCGGAGCAGACGCTCACAGCGGCGCGACCGCCGCGGATTTTAACCGCGTTCCCGTTTGAGTATCCCAAAGCAAAATGCCCCGGGACCTGCAATTGAAATATCCGATTTTCAAAGAACTTTATTTAGACAGGACAAACATGACAATCCTGTAATCTCGTCAAATAACTATCAGACAACCCGGCATAGGTCAAGCGAAAAACACAAATATTTTGCCTCGGAGAAATATCGAAGATATTTATCCACAAATAATGTGCGTGTTATTCCATGCTATCTCCATACGCTCGGAGCAGTTATAGAAAACTTCGGTGCATTTTCTACATTATTAGCTGACTTATCAGAAATCAACTTAACTGTTTTTGCCTTGATTTTATTCCTGCTTAATCCCTTTTTAGGAGGATTTTCTTTCCCTGCCATCTCTCTGATCCTTTCTGCCATTTTCAAGCCGCCTTATCTAGCCCAAATAGGTAAACGACGCTCATTTCCTCCCCAATTCACCAATTCAGCCATAGTGTTTCACGCTTACGCGATTTTTTACAACCTCCTGCAGCATGATTTGCGATGTCGAACTCGATTCGGCGCCAAGATCTAAAAAGATCTTCATACAACGCCGATGGATACCCACTAACAACTACTTTGCTAACGCATCTCTTCAATGCCTCTCCAAGCTGAACATGTTGCTCCTTGGTCATTTCTACTCCGTATACATCCCTGCTGTTAATCGCACGCGTCTCGTGCAAGTAGGGAGGGTCACAGTATATTAGAGCATCACGATGATCGAAACGTCGTATTGCCTTGATTGCGGGCTGCGACAAGATTTGAACTCGCTTTAACCGTCCAATTATTTCAGGCAATTGCTCTATCGCCGTCCACCACGCATTTACATCTCCGGCCATTCCACCCCGAGCCCTTGTAGTCGTGCAACTCCATGTTTTGCCCCTGCCTCCAAAGGACTGCCTCCAGCGGATAAAATCACATACAGCCTTATCGAGGTCTGAAGCGCTCACCGGATAACAATCAGCACTCTCAAACTCATATTCGCTGTACGGAACAAACTGGACTCTCTCTACAAACTCCCGACCTTGCCTCTGCAAGACTCGGAATAACCGTGTAATTTTCAAATCAAGATCATTGTATGCTTCCACCTCAGCAGGAACCTTGTTCAGCAACACAGAGGCAGCACCCCCGAAGGGCTCAAGATAAATTCGATGAGGAGGAAACAACGAGATAATGCGTTTCGCCAAGTAGTGTTTTCCACCGTGCCATTTAACTGGCGGTCTTAGTACCATTCCGTTGTGTCTCCATCCGACCAAAACCGCCGATTACAAAGATCGACTCGATGATCAAGCAACCTTTCTAACCTTTCTTGAAAAGTTCAGCACAGGTTTCCGCTCCCTTGCTAACACCAACTCCATGGTTTGCCTGAAACTACGACTTACGTCAGGTAATGGCGCAATCTCTACCTGTAAAGGTTGCCGTCTTACATCCCACAGCCAACGAGGTAGACCCAACGAACTGACTTTGACATGTCGTTCCAGCCTATGCCTCAAATTGTCTGTCTGGCTGGCAAATACGGGCGTATCACCACTCGAAAAAAGATAAAGCCCGCCAACCTCTGGAATTCTTGCCAATTTAAGAGACTTCACTTTGCCAAAGGATTCTAGCTCCGGTACCTCCCCAATTTCATCTGCTCTTTTTCCAAGTCGCCCAGCCTTTCGCAGACCAAAGGCTGCCCATCGGTACTGCAAAGATGAAAAGTTTGGGGCCAATCGAGATGCATAAGTATCAAACTCTTCTGCCATTTCAGGATCACAGATTATTTGATCCAGCGAGACATCTTTGCTTTGCTGCATATACCTTACAGCAAGCTCGCTTGCGTACCCGAATTCATCAATAACTTTCCCTACACTGTAACGTCTTGTCTTTACTAAACCTGAAAGATTCGACAGCTTCTTGCTCTTTCGCGCATTGAGAAGCTCCCAGTTCAACTCGAAATCCGTGCCCGCTAGGCCCAATTCACGACACCGTCTCAGGAATCTGCGATTGAGCGTTGGATCAGCAACAACTTTGTCGGGGGAGTACCCTTCGCGGACGTCCAGAAACGCTTCCATGATCCTTTCAATTTTTCCCCCTGCAAGGTTATCCAGTTGAACTGCCAATTTCGCAACAACAAGTTGGTTCAGACTCGTACTTTCCGCTTCAGCTTCTCTCTCAAGCGCAGCATGGAGGGAACGCGGAAGCCTAACCACAAACCTGCCACTTTTTTGGGGAGTAGCCCCGCGGACCAAACCCGTGGCTTCCATCTTCTTTTCAACAAGTGTGTGCAACTCCTCGTATGCACGCGTTTTCCGGAACTTCGCTCTCTCTTTACTGTGCGGAAATTTCCTCGCAACCAAGCCTTCTAATGGGTCAAATAGTGAATTAGAGAGATCCGCCCATGTGTGACATGATCGTGCGATTTCGCGCGCTTTATCCAAGATTTCCTTGTACTTATCCATTATTTAGATCCGGCCTCTTCACCTGGTTCAATGAACTCCACTTGGGAGTTCGTGACTTCAAACCATATCGATTCTTGTTTGAGCGTCCGTGCAAGTTTTTGCGCTAGATCCCTGACCTGATCAATTTGATCCGGTCTTACCGCAACCCATATCTCTAACGTAGGATCATATGCCATGCTCCCGTCTGCCATCCGATAAGCGCCTTCTCCCACACCAGCAACATGGTGACCGTCAAACGCTTCATCGATCTTCCGTATTATGCCAACAATCACATTTTCGGGGACTGGCGTGCCATCGTTGTACTGCGTCGGAACCAGTATTACGCATTTATTCTTTTTCATTCCTAACCAAATAGTACTATATATAGTATCGTCTGTCAACAACTATTCTTTAGAAAGAAACACTTTTTCAAAAATATCTGCCTTCTTGGCCTGAATCTTCGGCCATCAATCTCCTATTCACAAACAAGAGCGTATCTCACGGGCTAAATGTTACCTTCGAATTTTGAAAAATTAATAAAAAGTAGATATATTTCGCCAAATCGCCCTTTTTAGCATAATTTCAGCCATTTTTTATCGCAGGAAGTACGAAATTTCTTAACAAAAAGCAACCTTCAGACACGGAACTTCACGGATTTACACAGAAAAAGAGATATAGACAGGATAACAGGATTAACAAAAGGTTTCTCAATAAAATATCAAGTGCATCCAGTTATCCCGTCAAAAAGTCTTGTTTTTATCTTTTTATTAAAAAATATTATTTCTCAGCGTTCTCCGTGGTAGAACTAAGAACGGCGAGTCATGGAGATTTTTTTAAAAATTTGCTCGACCTTCAACGATAAAATTCGTATAATATTTAACAAATAGAATACAGGATACAAAAAACAGGAGACTTTGTCATTGATTATTTTCTATTGATTATTGACTATTTCTTCCGCGTAATCAGTGAAATCCGCGGTTATTGATTATTTCTTGGTGTTAATTCATTGCTTATTTGAAAAAACAAAGCCAATTTTCGGTAGGGCCAAATTGGCGCAATGTCTTATATGAAAGGTGTTTATGAAGAATTTCGCGCTTTGAGATTCAAAAAAAACAAACCCAATCAAAGCCAATAACCGGCCTTTGGCCGAAAATCCGAAGTTCGAGCAGTTGATTAGTGGATTAGAGATTTGGTGATTAGGAGCGGAAGGAACGGATAGTCAAATAGTAAATAGCAAATAGAAAATAGTAAATCCGGAGTTTCTCCGGCGGGGCTATTTGAAAAAACAAAGCCAATTTGTGCCGTGTCGAATTGACGTAAAGTCTATTACTAAAGGATATTATGGCAAAATACCGGGCATTGGAGGCCAAAAAAACAAAGCCAATCAAAGCCAATTTTGGGAACTGAGCAGCAGCCGGGAGGCTTGAATATCCGGGGCAAAGCTGATATTCTGTTGTCTATCAGGCTCAGCGGCGCAGTTGAGCAAAAGCTATACGGGAAATCTGGGATTGGAGAAACGATCATGACCGAGCCAAAAATCATGCAACTAAAGACGATATCGAGACGTACGTTCTGCCGGTCGGCGATAGCCGCGGCGGCGGCGCTGCACTTTACCGGGCCATTCGCTCAGGCCTCGCAGACTAAAAGCAAAGTTAAATTCTATAAGAACTTTGCGCCCGGTCATATCGGCGTGCGGGCCAACCAGCGGCAGGCGCTGGAGTATGCAGTGAAATACGGCTTCGACAGCATCGGCCCCAATCCGGGTGAATTCCAGAACAAGTCCGCTTCGGAAATACGTGAATGGGTACTGCTGATGAAAGAAAAGGGCGTTCGATACGGCGCCGGCGGTTTGCCTGTCGAGTTTCGCAGAGATGAGGAGCGATTCAAGAACGACCTGGCGGGGCTGCCCAGGCAAGCAGGCGTTCTCAAGCAACTGGGCGTAACGCGCGTGGCGACTTGGATTACGCCGGGCCACAGGGAGCTTACGTACCGGCAACAATTCGATATGCTGACAAAACGCTTCCGTGAAGTCGCGAAGGTGCTCAAAGACAACGGCATCAGACTGGGCCTGGAATTCGTCGGGCCAAGGACCTCCCGCTCGCGAAGCCGGTTCGCATTTATCTGCACGCATATCGAGATGATGGAACTGGTCGAGGCAATCGGCACGGGAAACGTTGGGCTCCTGCTGGATAGCTGGCACTGGTACACTTCGCACGGGACGGTGGACGAACTGCTTAAACTGTCAAATAACGACATCGTCCACGTTCACGTCAATGACGCCCCGGCGGGAATCGACGTCGACAAGCAGGTCGATAACCGACGCGCATTGCCGGCGACCACGGGCGTGATCGATCTGAAAGGATTCATCAACGCAATGGTGAAAATCGGCTACGACGGTCCGGTGGAATGCGAACCGTTCGATCAGGAACTCCGGAAGATGGAACCCGATGCAGCGATAAAGAAGACGAGCGAATCGCTGAACCGGCTGTGGGATTTGATCGAGGTTTAGCCGGTCTATAAAATCCAAGGTGACCTTTTGGCTCTTGCAAGCATTCTGTTGGCAGTCTCGTCGTTGACAAATCGCTCGCTGACGGGGTCCCATTGCAGCTTATGGCCCAGCCGCAGGCAGATATTGCCGGCGTGACATGTCGTGACAGAGCGGTGCGAGACCTCAGCGTTGGATATCGGCACGCGTCGGGTCTTGACGCAATCGAGAAAATTGCGATGATGCCCCATCATGTACTCATAGCCTCTCTGGGCAACTTTGAGCTTCTGCATAATCGCATCGCTCGATGCGGTGACTTTGCCGGTGTCATCGACGCTGACCCAGCCTTCGGTGCCGACGAACTTGTTGCCCCTGGGGCCCCTGCCTGGCTCGGTCTCGTCGTGGTAGATCATCTTGACACCGTCGGCGTACGTTGCGACTACCTCGAAACGCACGGGCGTATTGAACAGACCGTCCCTGGGGAATTCGGCCCGGCCTTCGTATTCTATCGGGCCGGTGTGCTGGCTGCCGTTCGCCCACTGGGCCAGGTCGTTAAAGTGCGCTCCGAGATCGGTCAATTGTCCGCCGGAGTAATCGTAGAGCCACCGAAAAGAGCCGTGACATCGTCTTGGGGTGTATGCTTCGTAGGGAGCGGGGCCCAGCCACCTGTCGTAGTCGAAGCCTTCCGGCACGGGTTCGGGCTTCTGCGGCGGACAGGTCGGGCCATTATGATAATAGCAGTGCAGAGTCTGGAGCCGGCCGAGCATGCCGCTTTGGGCGACTTCGACGCCAAAACGAAAACAGGCGTTGCTTCGCCGCTGCGTGCCGGACTGATAGACAGTGCCGAACCGCTTGACCGTATCGGCCACGGCCCTGCCTTCTGCGATGGTCAGGGAAATCGGCTTTTCGCAGTAGATGTCCTTGCCGGCCTTAGCGGCTTCGATTGAAAGAATGGCGTGCCAGTGGTCCGGCGTTGCGATCAGCACCGTATCAAGGTCATCGCGAATGAGTATCTCGCGGAAGTCGTTGTAAGCCGAGCAGTCTTTGTTGCCGTACGCCGAATCGACCGTGTCCTTCGCCCGGATTCGGTGCTTCGTATCGACGTCGCAGACGGCCAGAATGCGCAGATCGTCACAGGTAAGAAAATTCCGCAGATTGTGCATGCCCTGGCCGCCAATACCGATAGCGCCCATCGTAAGCCGCTCACTCGGCGCGGTCGAGCCGTCCTTACCCAGTACCGATGACGGGACAACATAAGGGATGGCAATCGTCGATGCCATCAGTTGTGTCGTACGTCTGAGGAACGATCTTCGAGTAAGTGTTTTCATGCCGTGCACCTCCAGCTAAAGTTGATTCCCGGATCGTGTAAAGCTTACCGGCGGCGAGTTGTCACGGGAAGGATTTCGTGCTCAAAAATCCTTCACGTAATCGAGGAAGTTTTTCGCCGCCCTGTCCAGGTTTTCAATGTCACCGCCGCCGTCCAGCACCTCGCACATCTCGTACGCAATGTATCCCTGGTAGCCGATCTCCTTCAAGCTGTTGATAAAAGTCTTGTAGTCGATAAAGCCCCTATCCATCGGCACGGCCCGGATTATGGTCTCATCCTGAATGAAATTCGTCATAGTATGTTCGTAATGGAACCGCGGCATGCGAACATACTGCGCTGCGGTCGTATGAACGATAAAAGGCTTCATCTTCAAAACGGCGGCCCTGATTTCTTCAGGACTCAAACCTTCCAGCGTCGGGGTCCAGGCATCGAATGCGGCCTTGACGTTCGGCAGATTGACTTCATTGAGCAGCCAGTACATCGTGTCGTGATGCGAGGCGATGTCGTGATGATTCTGCACGGCGAGTGTCACGCCATGCTCGGCAGCCTTCTGTCCGGCGAGCTTCAAACCTTCGACTACGAGAGCATACTGTTTATCAAAAGGCACGCCGGGCCGTTCGTAGCCGGTAAATACTCGCACCATGTCGGTTCCCAGATCGCGCGCGAGTTTGGCCAGTTCTCCGACGTATGCCGCCTGAATTTCCACGTTGGGGATTCCCGCCTTATCCACGCCCGCCGTGAAATCCGTGTATCCCGCCAGGCAGACCAGTTCGAGGCCGAGGCCTTCTATTTTACGCCGCAAGGCCCTTCGAGCGGCGGCATCATAATCCAAAACAGAAACATGAGGCCTTTTCGCCATTATCATCACGCCGTCGAATCCGAGCTGCTTTGCCTTGTCCAGAAAATCATCGATGCTCAGCCTGGCCTGCCCACGCCAGAAACCGGCATAGCTAACCGAATGCAGACACGTCTTGACCTTGAAATCCTTCGGATCGCCCGTCGGGGCCTTCTGCGAAAATGCCTGCTGAGAGCAGAACAAAAATACGATCATTAAAATAAAACAGAATCTACGCATGGCTGAATCCCTTTCAAATGTTTTCGATATAAATCTTTTCCGGCATTACTTTAATTTTGAGATAGGAACCTCAATCCCGAATATCATCGACGATTGACAGCCTTCCGTCAACGAAAAAACACAGCACCCCACTTCTTTGAACGAATCATCGCTCTCCGGCGGCCCCCGTGCGGGCCAGCTTTGCGCGCCACTGCTCGGCCAACTCAGGCTTGCCCCAGGCTTCGTAGAGCTTAACGAAATCGGCCGCCATGGCTATTGTGTCGGGATGCTCGGCATCCAGTACGCGGCGTCTGCCTTGAAGTGTCTCAACGAGAAGCTCCTCAGCTTCTTTGTGCATGCCCTTGGCCGTATATAGCACGGCCAGACAGTGCATGGACTCCAATGTATCGGGATGTTCATCGCCCAGCACAAGCCGTCTGGCCTGCAACGTATCGACCAGCAACGGCAGCGACTGCTCATAGCGATCCATCTGATAGTACAACCGGGCCAAACAATTCATGCTGGTCAACGTGGCAGGATGCACTTCGCCGAGTGTGAGGCGGCCGATATCCAGCGCATCGGTCAGGAGCTTCTCGGCCAGACCGTAATCGCCCCGGGCCATGTACAGCGTGGCCAGGCCGTTCATGGATGACAGTGTGTCAGGATGTTCGGCGCCCAGGACGAGACATCCGATCTCCAACGCATTTAGCAGAAGCGGTTCCGCCTGTTCGTAACGGCCCTGAGCTACGTACAACATGCCCAGGCCGTGTATGCAATACAGCGTGTCCGGATGCTCTTCGCCCAAAAGACGGCGCGTCTGCTCCGTTGCTTTGACGTACATGGACTCGGCCTGGTTGTAACGACCCTGGAACCTGTAGACCGTGGCAAGGTTGCCCATAAACAGCAGGGTAGAGACATCGTCCTCGCCCAAAACCGTCCGGCTTATCTCCAGCATCTTTTCATACAGCGATTCGGCGTCCTTGTACCGGCCCTGAGAAAAGTACAGCACCGCCAGACCGTTCATGGAGAATAATGTGTCCGGGTGAGTGATTCCGAGCACATTTCTTCTGCTCTCTACTGTCTCGGTGAAAAGCGACTGCGCCCGGTCATACCTGCCTTGCCTCCAGTACACCCTGGCAAGGCCATCCATCGTATTGAGCGTCTCAGCATGTTTGGGGCCGAGCTGCTCCCGTCGAATCTCGTAAGCGCGCTCAAGATGGCTCTCGGCGGGACTAAACTCGCCGATGTTCCGGTACGTGGTCCCCAAAGTTTGGCGAATCGACGCCTCAACGAGGGGTTCCCTTTTGAACTTGCCTTCGAGTTTTTCCGACGCCGCATCAAGAAACGAACGAACCGTGACCTCCCGGCCCTGTGCAACATA
>JBARRE010000033.1:0-2790 GCA_049644065.1 Sedimentisphaerales bacterium
TTAGAGAGCACCTGCACACGCGTAAGGCCGACCTTAAGGGATATTGGATTCTCGACTACAGCCCATACAAGGAAAACGTATGCAACATTCTAAAAATGCGGCACAGGAAATCCGGATATTGGGATGCCGAGTGGGAAGGCCTGTTCCTGGAGTTCGAGAAAGGTCGAAACATCCGGCTCGACCTTCTCAGGTACAGCAAGGCCCTTTTGAAACTGGATCCTGACTCATCAGTCTCGACGCTTACGGCGTTTTTTATCCCGACGCAGCGCAGGGAAAGAATCGAACAAATCATTGTAGTCGATACCCGGCGCCTTTTAAAGAAATTGGATCTGACAGAAGATATTGCCAAAGGACTGATTGCCCTGAATAAGCGAATCGCCGGAAAGCTGAACGCCCAGGCAAGCCTAACGTTGAAAGATGTAAAGGAAATATCGCTTTGGACAGTGTAACAATTGCAGTCTCGAAATAAGAGCCGGCTAATCCCGCCGCACAAACGGCACACTCGCCAATAAATTTACGTCATGATAATCCATTAAACCGCATTGACAAGAAGCCGCGTTTGAATGAGAAGATACTGCTTTTGCCGTAAAAGAGAACAAGGACTGCATTTAGAAGTAATTTAGTCAATCGGCCCCTGAAAACTCCAATAATTACGAAAAAGACCGATATACGGCTTAATGAACCACCACTCGTGCTGTAACCCTTTAATTCCCTGATCCCACTTTTTACTTACTCACTGACGTGGTAGCGTCATTAACTTTCGAACCTTCTTTGCTGTGAGCCACAGAATGTTCACAGCAAACTTTAGTTTCGGCAAGCGGTCGACGAACAGAGGACGGAGCAACTCCGGCCTTCAAAGCCGTCATTATACCCACAGCTTCCAGATAGTTTTCAACGATGAAAAGTTTCCCTTGTAAAAACGGCAGTTGAGTAAGATCATTTTTCATGCGGTTACGGTTCTCGCGCACAGCGATTACGGGGATTCCCTGCTCCATCGCCGCAAGTATCGGTAAGCCGATACATCCGTCAGGTATGACCAAACAGGAAACATCCGCAGCAGTCAAAACTCCGGGATGTGTGAAGACCATTCTGTCGGTTATGATTCGTGGGCTTCGATGAAGGCCCTTCAAAACGGAGTGAAGGAAACAGGTTGATATGGCCTCGGCAGACATTCGAGGATCAACTACACCTGTCGGCCAGTTCAATATTTCCATGGACTCGACCATGGGAGCATGCGCCGAGGGAACATTGAACAGCATCGATATCGCATGCGTCAGCATAGCTTCGACGCCTCCCCATGGATTGACTATTTCTCCACTTGATCGAAAATACTCCTTGGTGATTCCACCGGGCACATCAATAACAGAGGTGACTGCCACAGCGTCGAAGTGGCCACGATGACGGTTCAATATATCGCACAATCGCTCCAATCCCTCCACGCTTCCTGTTGCGCTGGCAGAGGAAGAATACCGAGCCTTCATTTTGATTGGCGGGGACAACTTGACGACTCCGGGGCAATCCAAGCCAAACGCTGCACGCGCTGCCGAAACACCATTCACAGTGAAATCGGAAATCTGCTCGTCAGGGTGGTCGTCAATTATGACAAGAACACGATTTGAGCGGACTTTCTGTAAGCCAATTGTACCCATAAGCAGAGCACAGATTACACTACCCTCTACATAAAGGGCATTGTCTGGAATCTCGTTAATGTCGGATGCATTCACCACGTTAGGGTGTGTGATTAACGTATCACATGACTCAGCAAGCAATCTTGCAGCAGGTGCAGCATCCCCGGCGTGGCCGCCTATCTCCGCACCTATCCCGGTCGGTACAATCATCACGGCATTAAACTTCTCTGTGTTTTCCACGGTTCTCGGCACGAACTCAAAGATTGATGTCGGCTGCGGTAGGGATAAATCATTTATTCCTTTAAGGATGCCCAACTCGCAGTTGTATGTGTGTGAATCACTTTGTGTCACCACAAATCGAACAGGAATATCGTCACCATTGAGATTCTCATTAACGGCTTGGTAAAAGAATCTGAGCAAAGAAATCTTGTCTTCTGGAGTAGGTATGTCAATCTCCTTTTCGGCCAGTAACACACTAAATCCTTTCTATTAAGTGCGTTCTACACTTCTTCGCGCCAAACCATTCTTTTGTTATTTGCTCAGCAACTTCTTTATCAAACGACTTGCACGAGAATATATTCACATATACGGCCTTTAGCAAATCTAAAGTATGAATTGTTATGTTGCTCGTTAGTATGAATTGAACCGCAGATGTTCCTTTTGTATGTGGTGAGGTTTGCTTTTCCTCATCTTTTACACCAACATCATCCCAGAAATATCGCTCACACTTTTCCATTTTTATCGCTTCACATACTTTCTCAAAATAACTGTCCAGACTAGCTCTATTAAACGTCGAAATATCACATTCGTGCATGTCAATAACCAGTTCAAATCCATATGGGTCTTGTAGGCTCTTCATTTCTTAAAAAACCTTCTTATGTTTCCCTAATCGAGGTATCTCTTGACTTGTGGGTCATCGATGATAGGCTTAAGATACTCCTCATTTTTAGCCTGTTGTTTCGTCTCAGAGTTCAAGCCGAAAGCTTTAATTAACATGTTTATAGCCGGCTTCCGAAAAGTACTATCAGCCTGACTCTATATTGGTTCAGCGTGAAACGGACATTGTCCACTTACGGTTAATAGAGTACCTTGCCTTCGGCAAGGAGGTTTTCTTAGGCATAAGGGAGTTCTGGCTTACCATCTCGAGAAAGTGTGCTGGGCG
>JBARRE010000034.1:0-2985 GCA_049644065.1 Sedimentisphaerales bacterium
CGCCCAGCACACTTTCTCGAGATGGTAAGCCAGAACTCCCTTATGCCTAAGAAAACCTCCTTGCCGAAGGCAAGGTACTCTATTAACCGTAAGTGGACAATGTCCGTTTCACGCTGAACCAATATACACCCATGCCTGAATAGGGGGAAGCATCCTCGTAAGGAGGATAGCTATTGCCTGAATCGAAGACCCAGCGGCTGGTCAGCTTCGCATCGCGCCAGTCCCAGGCGGCCATAACAATCCGGCCGTAAACACCCCGGCACATTACCAGGCTCGGCTGCACGCCGTCCAGGTAGGCAACACAGGCCAGGAAGCGGTCGCAGCGGTTGCCGTAGCTGTCGTTGCCGCCGTTTCCGCCAATTCCGCCCCAGCCGTTGATGGGGTAGCGATTGGGGATATAATCCACCGTTTTTAACGCTGCACCGGTCTGGCCGTCGAAGATGGTCAAATACTCCGGGCCATCGAGGATACGACCGTGGGTCCGGTCGCCTTCCTTATGGATGCGCCAGTCCTTGTCTTTGTCGCCGATAATCTGACCCTTAGCGTCTGTTGTGCCGTCGGCGGTTTTGCAGGCCATCTCGGCTTTGCCGTCGCCGTCGAGGTCATAGACCATGAACTGGGTGTAGTGTTCGCCGTCGCGGATATTGATGCCCAGATTGATGCGCCAGAGATGCGTGCCATCCATCTCATAAGCGTCGAAGACGGGTGTTCCAGTAATGCCGGCAAAGGAGTTGTCCCTGCCCCGTGATATTTGATGCAGAACGATCTCATATTCGCCGTCACCATCCAGATCGGCGATTGAAGCGTCACCGGGCCGGTATTCGGAGATAGGCTGGATCGGGATTTCGAGGTAATTATTATCCCAGGCGCGTGCCGGCTTGGAGGGCTCCAGTTCCTTGTCGTTCAATATCGGTCGGACAAAGTACTGAAGCGCTTGATTAGGATCGGCGCCGCGATCCATGTAGTTGGTGGCTCCGGTAATTGGTTCTTCGTTGACCTTGGCCGGTGTGGCGTTTCCGATGATATGGTAGAGATTGAAAGCGACTGTCTCTGGATCGGTGCCGAATAATCTCCAGCCGATATAAACGCCGCCGTCGGGCTGCTTGACGGCCACAATCCCACGAGTTAGGTTTTCCATCTGGCGTTGTGCTGCTGCAGGCGCAGTAAGGGTCGTCAGCAGGCCAAGACAAAGGACGGTTAGGAACGAATTGCGAATCATGATAGTGACTCCTGTGAACCAACTGTGTTACAAAGTATTTTTTTTTTTACTAATTCTTTAAACCTATACAATTTACCAATCGATTCATATTTTATCACAAACTGACCGAAGTACAAAAAATAAACTGACATAACAGGAGGCGTTGTTTTCTCCCTTGAACTGTTATGCCGCAGTGCTATAATCACTTGTGTGTTGAAATAAAATTTCCTGTTAATTCTTATTAGTTTCCCAAAGTTAAAACTTTTTTATGGAAGAAGAGTATGAAGATATGGTTTTGTACGGCAGTTGTTGTGCTATTTGTTTTCGGTGATGTATGGGCGAGTGCTGAAGAGTTCAGTTGGCAGAAAACACATGCAAAGATCTCTTCAACAGGTGGCATTGAGTGGTCACCGCAACCGTTCAGATTTGAAAAAGGGGATTCAGTTCGCTATATTGATTATGAAGGGGGAACCGATTCAAACGAGGGGTTGACCAGGGATACTCCGTGGAAACACCATCCGTGGGATCCGCAGGTCTCAGGAAATGCGAAACAGTGCCAAGGGATTCATACCTACATTTTCAAGCGTGGAGTGTACTACAGGGGTACAATGAATGCCCTTGAATCGGGCAGGAAGGGCAATCCGATCCGCCTGACAAGCGATCCGGCCTGGGGCACAGGGCAAGCCGTGATCTCCGGCGGATACAGGATCACAGGCGGATGGAAAAAAGGGGGTGAGAATAAGGACATTCCTGAGCCTGACAAAGTCTGGCACATCGATCTTGATTTCGCACCGCGTACCGTATATCTTGTGGAACCATCAGGAAGGCCGGCTTCAAAAAATGATAAAATAACACGCATCCCTCTGTCGCGGATGCCGAACTGGAAAGTGTCTGATCCGGAGGATGTGAAAAGCGAGTGGTGGTGCTGGGACAATCCGGGACATCCCTATTTTAATTTGACCATGAAAGCCGAAGGGAGCGACAAAACCCTGGACATGGGGAAGGACACGAAGCATATCACAGGCCCGAAAGAACTCTACATGGGCGCTATTATATGGGCGGAATTCGGCTGGGTTGACGGCACGCCGTATCCTTCGTACGTTCAGGGATTTGACGCCGAAAAAAGGGCGCTCGGTTTTGAAGGGTACCTGGGCAGTGCGAAATCTCGCATTATAAACAGGGGCCACAGGTATTACCTTGAAGACAAACCGCATTACCTTGACGATCCTGACGGCGAATACTGGTTTGAAAAGAAGGGAACCGGTGGAAGGCTTCATATTATTTTGCCGAACGAACAGAACCCGAACACGGCGGTGATCGAAGCGGGAAAAGAGACCACTCTTATTGATCTTACCGGACAGTCCACAGGACGCCTTACGGCGGAGCATCTTGTTGTAAGCGGCCTGACATTCAGGTTCGCGAATGTGTCCTGGAACCTGACGGAGATCCCGTGGTTATATTCACAGAAATTCAGGCTCAAGAAACACATCTATCCGGCTTGTATCAGGGTCTGGGGGGCTGCTGACGATATAACGATTACCAACTGCAAATTCGAACATATCAACAATGGTGTGCTGTTCAAAGCAGTCAACCCGGGCGACCGTATTGACAATATTATTGTGCGTGACTGTGAATTCCGCCAGAGCGATCACCACGGTATAAGCATTGAAGAGGGGCTGCTGTGGGGAGATACCCTTCCGGACCGGGCGGGCCATCTATACGACGTGAAGATCCTGAGAAATTACCTGTACAGGATCGGATTGCGTTCCCCTCGGGTAGGGGCATCG
>JBARRE010000035.1:0-1858 GCA_049644065.1 Sedimentisphaerales bacterium
TTCTCCAGCTCGACGTCATTGTGAACCAAAATCCCATTTTGCCATACGGTAATACGGGCATTTTCAACCTTCCTGCCGCCGTCAAACTTCGCAGCATGGAAGATAATATCGTAACTCTGCCACCGACCCGGCATCCTGCAGACGTTTTTGTCCGGGGCTTTGAATTTGTACAGCGATCCGCAATCGTTTTTCTTTGGCTCAAGACCATAAGAATCAAGAATTTGAAGCTCATACCGGCGCTGAATATAGATCCCACTGTTGCCACGGCCCTGCCCCTTGACGTTTGGCGGCAACTGCGGTGTCTTAAACTCAATGTGCATTTTAAAATCAGTGACGTCTCGCTTAGTCATTATGCTGCCCGACTTCGGCACGATTTTCATCACGCCATCGACGCTGTCCCACCCTATCTTCTTGCCATCACCAGCCGTCCAATGTGAAAAGTCTTTCTCTTTGTCGTTGTGTCTGCCGTCAAACAGCACAACAGCATTTTTCGGTGGAATGGCGTCGAGAGTAATCTTCGGCGGGTGAGCATAATCGTTCCAAACTTGCTCAGTTCTCGCAACGTCAACCTTGCCCTCATGTACGTACTGGCGATATCGGAACACATGGTCCTGCCCCGGCTTCATCTCGAAATCGCCTGTTTGCACGGGCGCCCAGTTAAAGAACACCTCGTTCTCGAACTCGGGCCAAATTCGCATCGCCTCGGGATGGCGGAAGTTCTGCGGATTGCTGAAGAACGTAATGCCCTTCCATTTGCCGTCGGAGACGCCTGCCGTATCGCACCATCGAGCCCGTGTTGCGTGGCCGTCTTTGCGGGTCTTTCCCTCGCTCGTCAGGTATGCCGCCGTCTCGCCCTTCCAGTCGCCGGTGGCACGGAAGCCAAAACCGCCGTAGCGATATTCCTCCAGCAGCAGCGGACTATCCGCTACGCACCGCTGGGAAGAAACGAAATCCCAAATCCAGTAGCCTTTCTCAGGCCCTCCGACATTATAAACACGCACATCCCATACTTCCTTAAGCACGACTTTATCACCTGAAGAGGTCTGGAGAGCGACATGGTCCTGTTCCGCCTGAAAGCCGCCATAAACCGGGCCGCTTGTCGTCGAAAGAAACCGGTTGAAACTAACCGTCCCCTGGCCTTCACCAAGATTCCAGAAATCGACCGGCTTGCCCTCGAACATGGTTTTGGTCCATGGCATCCAGATGCCCAAGTGATGATAATGGTCTTTCGGATGGATATTCGTCAGTATCGAACCGGACGGCGACCATAAAGGATGGATAAAACCGCCGCGATCATACAATTTGCTCTGCCCTTCCGGCGCCGGTACAATCGCATGATTATATTGCAATATCTTCTGCTTGCCTTTTCGTAAGACGAGTATCGACTCATCCTTTGTCACCTGTACGCCTGGCTCTTCGTTTACACTTGCGGAACTTCGACTCAGCTCATAAATCCGCTTACCGCCGGCCGGGGTCTCGCCCGAGAGAATCCACCACAGACGCGGAGGACTGCCCGGTTCGAGCTGGGCCTGCACTGCAACACGCCGATCGCCCTTGATTTCAACCAAACTCGGTCTTTCATTCGGAAAGCCAAACGGCACGCCGCTCAAATCGAGCGACACCGGGGTATCGACGCGAGCGTATTCACCCGCTTCGACTGTGATTTTTGCCAGAGGTGCGCCCCAGGTCACCTGATGAGGCAATAGCAGGCAGGAAGATAAAATAATGACAGGAAACAAGCGTATTACCGTTGATATCAGCTTTTGCATCGTTGAAGCTCCTTTCAATAATAGTCTTTTATTCGCCACACAGTATGGGGCAAAAACGCAAATTCTAATACTGATAGCCTCGTTAATCA
>JBARRE010000036.1:0-4120 GCA_049644065.1 Sedimentisphaerales bacterium
CAATATAAAGCTCGATATGGTTTTGGTCCCGGCAGGTCGGTTCGCAATGGGTGACGCCGACGGCTGTGACGACGAGCTGTCGGCTTCGACTGTCAATATTACCAGGCCCTTCTGGATGAGCCGGTTCGAGGTCACCAACGCCCTCTATGCTAAGTTCGATCCCTCGCATGACAGCAAGTACGAGCACAAAGGAAGCTGGATGTTCAACGAGTGGGACCTCGGCTGGCCGCTCAACGAGCCTAACCAGCCGGTTTGTCGTATCTCATGGGATGAAGCGATGGCATTTTGCCGCTGGCTGTCCCTTAGAACCGGCCAGGACGTCTCGCTCCCAACTGAAGCTCAATGGGAATGGGCATGCCGGGCAGGCTCGGATACTCCTTTGTCTTACGGCGAGATGGATACGGATTTCTCGCAGCATGGCAATATGGCAGATGTCACGATCCGGGAGCTGGCTTACGACGTTAGAGACCAGTACCCGCCGGACCTGGTGCCAAGGGATGCCCGATTCAACGATGGAAGACTCGTTACGGCAAATGTCGGCAGCTACCGGCCGAACGCGTGGGGCCTGCACGACATGCACGGCAACGTCTGGGAATGGACGCGATCAAAATACCAATTATATCCGTATCAAGCGAACGACGGCAGAAATGATATCAAGGATACCGGCGATAGAGTGGTTCGCGGCGGCTCATGGTATGACCGGCCAAAACGCTGCCGGTCCGCTTTTCGACTGAACTACCCGGCATGGCGAAAAGTCTACAACGTCGGTTTCCGCATCGTTATCGAATCGGATATCTCAACCGAGCGATTCGTAAAATCAGAGAGATGATATATCTTCGACCTCGTCAATTGTTTTGGGTATTTCCCTGCCTAATACACGATGGCCGGTTTCCGTCACCAGAACATCATCTTCTAATCTGATGCCGCCAAAATCCCTGTATGCTTCAATCGACTCATAGTTTATATATTGTGAGTTTTTTTGCGCTGCCTTCCATCGGTCGATCAATTCAGGAATGAAATAAATTCCCGGTTCGACCGTTATTACAAAATCCGGCTCAAGGGCCTTAGCCAGCCTCAATGACTTGAAGCCAAACTCGGGATTGCGTTTGATCGTATCGGTATAACCGACATACTCTTCTCCCAGACCTTCCATGTCATGGACATCCAGTCCCAACATGTGCCCCAACCCGCATTGAAAGAACAATGTATGCGCTCCGGCTTGAACTGACTGTTCGATATCGCCTTTCATCAATCCCAGGTCCTTTAAGCCGGATGCGAGTGCCATGCAGGCAAGAAGGTGAATCTCTCTGAATTCAACGCCGGGCTTTACCGCTTCAATCGCTTTTTCCTGTGCGTTCAGAATGATAGCGTAGATTTCCTTTTGTCTCTGGGAGAACTTGCCGCTTACGGGTACGGTCCTGGTAATGTCACTTGCATAGTGAAGAGTGGATTCGGCGCCGGAATCGTTTACGGCCATGTCGCCGGCCTGCATTTTGTTGCCGTAATGGTGATTATGAAGCGTCTCGCCGTGGATTGAGAAAATCGTCGGAAAGGAAAGAACTGAGCCGCAGGATAAAACTACCGCTTCCATCGCAGAGGCGACCTGCCTTTCATATATGCCGGGCTTCGACATTCTCATCGCGAGCGTTTGCATCTCGTACGAAATATCCAACGCCGCTTCAATTTGCTCGATCTCCTGATCACTTTTAATTGACCTCTGAGCGACAACCGCTTTGATCAGGGATTCTGAGACGTGTCGCGGGCATCTTGCCCGCGATTCGAGGGCGGGACGCCCTCGACACGGCCCGGCAATGGCTGACGGTGGTATCCCCAGCAACTGCTGTATTTTCAGCATATTCTCCGGTCGATACTGCGGCAGAAAGTGGATTTCTCTGTCCTGCTTTGCGGCCTTCTTTAACACGTCCGGCAACTTATCCTTTCCGGCAGTTTCAGAAATACCGGTCTCGCGACATTTTTCTTTTAATGCCGGTTGCGGCCCGGTCCAGATTATGTCATCGACGGTCAAATCATCGCCGAATATGCACTCAGTGCCCTGATCGATATCGATGACGGCAGCCAGGCCGGGGCAATCGAGACCAAAGAAATAGAGAAAGGAACTGTCCTGCCGGAACGGATACTGATTGTCCGCATAGTTCATCGGGCTCTCTTCGTTGCCTAAGAAAAGAACCACGCCGGCCTGGATGTTAGTTCGCAGGCGATTTCTTCTTTCGATATATACATCGGCGGAGAACATATATCAATCACCTCCAGTTGGCTGTTGCTTTTTGGTTAAGAGGCTGACCACGATCAGGCAGATTACCGAGAGCGTGATAGCGGGCAGTACCGCGTCGAGATCCGCCACCTGGGCGGGTAGACGGTCCTTGATGACTTCCCCCCATAATAGAGTGGTGATAGTGCCGGCGAGGATCGAGGTAATGGCGCCCGCCTTGGTCGCTCCCTTCCATATCAATGCGGCCACGAGGCACGGGGTGATGGCTGAGCCGTAAACCGTGAAGGCATACAGCGACTTCTCAAAAACAGTCGTGCTCTCGGCAAATGCCCGTGAGATGAGCCATGCAATGACCCCAAAGCTCAGTACCATGAAGCGGCTCATAAAGATGATTCTTTTTTCGGGAGCCTTCGGATTAATGTGCGTCTGGTAAATATCCTTGATGAAGGTCGTGGCCGGGACTAACAGGAATGAATCGGCAGTGGAGATGATGATCCCAACAACGGTTATCATGAACAGCAGCCCGAGGGCCATGGGCATGAAGTGTCGGGCGGCGTAGATTAAAACGTAGCGTCCATTTTCAGGATCGGGTATGAGGCTGCTGGCGAACCAAGCCTCGGCGATTATCAATTCCTCGACCAGCAGGGCGACAAAAATCATGATAATCACGGCCTTCTTAGCACCCCTGGCATTGCGGCTGGCAAAGATACGCTGGTACTGATTGGCGTCGCCCAGGACCAGCAGAAAAACCGGCAGGCAAAAATTGATATAATCCACTGGCCCCCACACGCCCAACATCCGCATATGATCGGGCCGGTCACCCATTTCCGCAAAGGCGGCCGCCATCCCGGCGAATCCTCCCGCCTTAATCAATACGATGGGGAACGCAACTAATAAAGTTCCCATGATGACGGTTCCGGTAACAATATCCGCAAAGGCCAGACTCATAAGGCCGGCCAGCATTGTATAGGCTACTATGAAAACCGCGGCGATTATCGTGGCTTTCTCCGAGGTCAACTTGGGCTCGTGCAGGTATACTTTTCCTGTTTTTGGCAGCTCGGTGAGCCGGAATATCTGCTCATTTTTTCCAAAGCCTTCGCCAAATCCTGAAATTGTAATGCGGGTGATTGTATTGCTCTTGATAGCAACGATATTGTTAAGATTATCTATGGTTTCGATTTCGGATGCGGCGATACTATCGAGGGAACCGGCCGCCTTAACAAGAGGTGAGACCGACTCGGTGTCGCTCGCCGTTTTCAATGCCTCGTTGACTCCAATGATTTGAGTGGAAGGGACAACAAGAACAGTGAACCGTCCGGGCTTGCCGGACCATTGCCCTGTACTCTTATCTTTAGTTTCGAATCCAATATGTGCTGCACCGGTCCAATCCGCCGGCGGCTCATACCTGAAGTAGCCTTTGCGAACCTGTCTGATGGTAAGCAGGCTCCCGGTATCGAGTGTAACAGGATTTTTCTTGCCTGTAATGACTTCCAGCACCATTCCGCCGGCATTGAACTGGTAACCCACGATTACCATATAGGCGACTATGAGGGCCACGACGGCCAGCATCCGTGCCGAGCCGCCAAAACGCTTGCCGATGATTTCCGGCACGGTTAGCGCCTCGATATTGCGCGCCCGGGTGGCGATAAAAGACAGCAGAATCATCCCGATGAATGTCCCGCACGGCAGCCATAAAGCCGACATGCCGACTTCATACGTCTTGCCGGCGTTGCCTACGATGGAGCCGGTCCCGATCCAGACGGCGAGCATTGTGCAGACCATGATCCAGGGCGAGAGCGTTCGGCCCGCGACAGTAAAGTCTTCCTGGGTCTTGACCTGGCGGGATTTGTAGATGCCGATGCCTGTAAGGATAAGCAAGTAGATGAATAT
>JBARRE010000037.1:0-9422 GCA_049644065.1 Sedimentisphaerales bacterium
CCTGCTTCAGTACGATCCACCATGTGATGACACAATCGATAAATACATGTATAAGCCGCGAAAACCTCGCAAGAGATCAACTACGTGGCTGCCATTTCTGCGTAATCATCTGGATGTATCATGGGCTATTGATTTCTTCACAGTTACGACTGTCAACTTCACCACATTGTATGTTTTCCTTGTTTTTGACCATGGCCGACGCAAAGTTATGCACTTTGCACTAACAAGATATCCGTCTATGAAATGGGTCGTCCAGCAACTCCGTGAGGCGATGCCATTTGCTCTACAACCAAAATATCTTTTCCGGGATAATGATGGAATCTATGGCAACGGAGTACGAGCTTTTCTGGACAGCTGTGGCATGGAGGAAGTTCGCACAGCATACCGAAGTCCTTGGCAAAATCCATTCGTAGAGAGATTCATCGGAACGCTACGGCGAGAGATGCTCAATCATGTGATAGTGCTTGGTCAGGGACATCTTGAGCGGCTGCTTCAGGAATTCATCGAAGAGTACTATCACGTGGCACGACCACACCAGGGCCTAGATGGTGACACGCCTGTCTTACAAACGAAACAACCACAAATTTTAGGCCCAAGCAAACTTATTTCTATTCCCGTTCTCGGAGGTTTGCATCACAGGTATATCCGCATAGCCGCATAGATTGTGGTGAGTTTTCTGACAATCATATCACGGTTGCCTGCCGATTACCCAGCCTGTTGTGCAAAAAGGCTTTTGACAATCCACTCGGTGCAGTTTGTATGGTCAGCAAATAAGAAACTTCATTATCAGTGGTAATCGTCGAGCTATTAAGCGATTCCACTATATGACCAAACGACTGGTTCTTAAGTGGCTGAACCGGCGGAGTCAGAAGGCTTCGTTCACATGGGAAGACTTCGAAGCGTACTTGAAACACTACCCACTTCCGGAACCTCGCATCGTTCATCATCTGTATACGCTGTCGTTCGATTCGTGAATTCTACTGAAGAGCCGTGTGCGGGAAATCTGCAAGCACGGTTCTGTGAGGGGCGTTTATGTTCTTTCACATGGCAGAATATTGTGACACTCTTCAATCGAAAGAGAAGAGAAACAGGGAACACAAAGCATGCCTAAATGAGAGAGCTATATTACGTCTACTCGACCAAACAGAAGCTAGGATAGAGTGACATAATACCCTCAAAATTGCCCAATTTTAACTCGCAAAATCTTTACAACCCGAATACAACTATACAACCCCTTATCTACCAATTTTTAAAGATTGCCATCTTTATAAACCTTGCTTGAGAAAGGCGTTACAAAGACCACAGAAAATGCCAACGTTTTCAATGACCACTGTCAAAAAGGGCTGACGACCATTTCAGTGTCAGCCCTTTGAATATTTATATGTTTGTTTATTTCTGAGTTGGCCTACTGTGCAAGGGCTGCGATTTCTTCTGCGCTCAGTGCCTTGTTATATATGCGAACATCATCAATCAGGCCGGAGAAGAACGGTAAGGTCCTGGGCAAGTGCACCCCCCTAAAAAATCACCGTGACCTCAAATTGAACTGTCAGGCAACTTTTATAACCGTGGTGTCATCGCCAACATCTGCATCGGATTCGGCGCTCAGCTTCTTCCACTCGCCGGGAAGAAGCTCGTCTATTTTGTCAGCAGGATGTGTACTTACTCTGGTAAGGACGTCTCTAAAATACCTGAATGGGTCGATCCCATTCAGCTTGCAGCTGGCAACGAGGCTGTAAATTATCGCTGCTCTCCAGGCTCCGGCTTCGCTTCCCGCAAACATATAATTCTTTCGTCCGATCACGACCATCCGCAATATCCGCTCTGAAAGATTGTTGTCGATCTCCAACATCGGATCATCGACGTATCTGTTCAGAGCGTCCCACTGGTTCAGCGAATAAGTGATCGCTTTGCCTATAGGGCTTTTGGGCAGCACCTGATTCTTATACTCATCCAGCACAGCCTTGATTTCTGCAAGGATCGGCTTGGCTTGTTTTTGCCGGGCCTCCAGTAATTGTGCACTACTGTAATTCTCATCCTTGGCTTTACGCTCAATATCATAAAGCCTGCCCCAAAGCACCAACAGACGTGCAGCTCTGACCGGATCCGTATCTAACGCGTAATCAAACTTACGGCGAGCATGAGCATGACAGCCCACCTCTGTCGCATCAGATTTTCTAAAAAACTCATCATAGCCGCTATAGGCATCAGCCTGCACATAGCCGGAATATTTACCTAAAAACTTCAAAGGCCCTTGTCTGGATCGGGTTGGCGTGAAATCAAATACAACGTTATACTTTTTACCGACATAAACCCATAAATAGCCGTTATAAGTAGAGCCTCTACGCTTTTTGCTTTTTACCGGAATGGGCGTATCATCGGTATTGATCTTAGGCGATTGAAGAAACTTCTCGTGCATCCTTTTGACCAAAGGCTCTAACAAATCAGCACTCTTGCCGACCCAGTCGCACATCGTAGAGACATTGATATCAACACCATGCCTTTTAAGAATACCTTCCAGTCTGTTAAGAGGATTATGATCGCAATACTTACTTGTAATAATATGAGCTAATAACCCTTCGCCTGCTATGCCTTTGTCAATCGCCATGGCAGGCAGCTGGCCGATGGATATATGGCTTTCACACTCCTTACAGGCATATTTGTACCGCACGTATTTCTTGACTGTAAAGGGCGGAGCAAAACCGCGGCGGGTGTGTAGGCGAATATCCGCAGTCGGCTTGCCTATATATATTATGATCTTGGTCGTTACAGATTGGCAGCACAACACCAGAAGCCTGCATATCGCATCTATACGGAGCACCTCGGTGAAAATCACGCAAAGACGAACATCGCATTGAACTGGCTCGCCGTGTATTACTACCATGGTGGCATGTATCGAGAGGCAGAACCACTTTATAAGCAGGTAATCGAAAAGGCCCTTCAGCACAAAACAGGCCCCTTAGTGGACTATAAGCACGTGTGGAATGCCAACCTTGCCACCACCTATGCGGGATTGGGTCGATACCAAGAGGCTGAAGATTTGTTATGTGAGTCGATGGATCACTTCCGACGGGTACGAGTGGGTGGATCACCGGGTATAGGGGTGTGGGGGTATGGACTCCACCTGGGCGAGGTTTATCGAGAGCAAGGTAAATATGAACAGGCAGGGCGTGTGCTGCTTGAGTCGTTGGATGCAGGACACAAAGAGAAAGAAGAGAATAAAAATGTTCAGTTTTATAACTGCATGGGGCGTTGTATGCATGAGCTTGGCTTGCTACGTCTGGCTCAAGGAGATTACAAAAAAGCTGAGGAATTATTCGAACAGGGCATAGAATTTAGTGCTGACAAACTTCCGGGTAAAGATCATCCAGTTACTCTCCGCCACGTTAACGGATTAGCTATCATATGCATCAAGCAACAACTCTACGAAAAGGCAGAGACTCTTCTTGAACGAGCATTGGCAGGCCAGGAGCTAAAGTTGGGCCCTGATCATCCGGATGTTCTCAAGACCATCAACGATTTCGGTATACTCTACAGAGAGCAGGGCCAATACGATAAGGCGGAAAATTTCCTGACCAAAGCTCGTAGAAAAAGACAAACGATATTAGGCGAAGACCATCCGCACACACTACAAACCATGCACGAATTAGCTGTTTTATATAAAGAGCAAGGCCATTACGATAAAGCAGAACCACTATTAATTGAAGCCATAGATGGCCGCCGCCTTAAACTCGGCGATACTCATCCACATACACTCGAATCTATGAACAACTTAATCGACCTCTACGAAGCCTGGAAAAAGCCAGAAAAAGCCAACGAGTGGCGAACAAAACTACTGCAAATAGAAGCATTGACAGAGTGACGTTGCACCCCAAGAGCAGCCCCATTTTCACTCGCAAAATCTCTACAACCAATATACAACCCGAAACTCGCTTATCTACCTTTTTTAAAAAAATTTTTACCCCATAAGCTCTTGTTTGTAAAGTAGTTATGCTATAGTAAAAAAATCGCAAACGTATTCAATGCACTCCGTCAAAAAAATAATAGGCTGGCAACACTTTGAAGCTGCCAGCCTTTGACTATATTGGGCGATTGTCTCCTTCGAAGGTGATTTACTATAATAGGTTCATGATTTGTTACCGGTAGATATTTATCAATAGTAAAAATCTGCGTCTTCTTTCACGGCTTGCGGCTGCAATTGTACACGTTTAGATTCCATCGGCCACGGGCCGCACAACAGAGGCACAACTCCTTCGTCCGGGAAGCCATCGTCATCGGCATCTTTGTCCGCAATCGCCGGAGCCGTATCGTCTACCGAAACGTCTATCGAGTTATAGAACTGCCACATTCCATCCTTAACCAACGTGCCCTCCTCACTAAGCGATGCCGTTCCGATCCAGTACCAGACCCATTTGAGCTGAGCATGTAAATTTTCTTCCGGTATGGCCCCGGCGGCATGACAGATTACGGTAAAGTAATACTCGTTTTCTCCGGTCTTTACGAACTCACCCAACGCCTGCCCGGGTACCCGAACTCCTGACAAGCCGAGCATGCCTTCATGAACCGATCCGTTGGGACCAGATCCCCGATAGGCATACCGTGTACCCGAGTTGTCCAGAGGTGTGAGTGTTTCCGTCCAGATCCAGACGTTGTCTTCCGGCGAGCCCTGCTGGGTGCTCATCCATATACCCGCAATCGAACCTGCTTCGGCGTTATAGTCTTCTCAGGTTGGGAAACCGTTCTCTGCCGCAATAAATAAAGGAACTGCAAGAATTGACAACAGAAGACCGTATTTCCTTACTATTGCTAAAGTTGTGCTTGTGCGTTTCATTTTGTCATCTCACTTTCTCGTATTCATCAATAAATTTTAAGGTTTTTCGTCTTTTGGCTTAATTCTGCCACATCAACCTGATTGTAAGTCATGTTTTCATGTTCCATCTCCTTTCCGCACTGTCGTTGACACCAAAGAACTGCTCGATACAACGAGTTGAAAGTGCCGCAATATTCGTTAAAAATCGGTTATCCATTTCTTAAAAATCCTTTCGCTTCGACGGCTGAGTTTTGAATGATCCATGCTTCCACCTATAAATACAGCAAGGGATTCTGAATTTGCGCGCCTGATCGTTTTTTCACGATTTTTTCTTTAAAATCCTGAGAAACGGCGATCCGGACATAAAAATTGTTGCAGGGCGAGCCTTTAATCTGTATGATAATATTGTCGGAAGCGAGTGAGAGAAGGTGCTGTGAGTCTTTATGTTCGCAACCGTTTTTGTATATCGAATAGGCAGAAGCATGATTTCGCAGGGCACTAACTGTGAAAAGCGATGACCACACAGATATTGGTGGAGATGGACAAACGTTTCTGACCACCCATTGGTCTCTGATCGAAAGCATACGCACCGAAGCTGACATCAGCCATGCCCTTATCGGTTCGCTGCTGAAGGATTACTGGAAGCCCGTATATTGTTATCTGCGTCGCCACGGGTACCGAAATGAAGAAGCCAAAGACCTGACTCAGGATTTCTTTCACGAAATCGTGCTTGGCAATGAGCTGGTTCAACAGGCCGACCGGAGCAAAGGACGCTTTAGATCGTTTCTGCTGACATCTTTACGCCGGTACCTTATCAACGCCAAACATAAAGAGACTGCCCGCAAACGCGTTCCTAAAGGCAAACTTATCGCTTTGGACGTGGTCGATCCGGATGCTTTAGCCGCAGTCTCCGAAGATATGTCGCCAGACGAGTGTTTTAACTGCGCCTGGGTGTCTTCATTGCTGGAGCGGCTCTTTGAAGAAGTTGAGAACTCCTGCGACCAGGACGGCAAGACCGTTTATTGGAAGATATTTGAAGAGCGTCTCTTGCAGCCGATAATGGACCAGACCGATCCGCCCTCCGTGAAAGAAATTTGCGGCAAATATGGTATTCCGGACGGACACAAGCTCGCCAATATGATTATCACGACGAAAAGGCGGATCCGAGCAACTTTGGAAAAACACATTCGAAAGTTAGTTACATCGCCCGAAGAGGTAAGTGACGAATTAGGGGAAATGGCACGTTTTTTTCCGGAAATAGCGCAAAATTTCAAATAGTTCCTGTATTTACTTAATGAAGCGGTGGAATTGCTCGCTTTGTCCGAGCAGAACCCGGTTTCGGTTAATCTGAATCATAAGACAAAAACCAAGTATAGATAACAGAAGTATTTTCTTCGGGATGCTCATTTTTCGTTAAATCATGGGAAAAAAGCCGATATCTCGCCTTAACAGGAAACAGTTGGGCCGCCTGTTCGCCACAATCACCGACAAGGACGACTCTGCAATCGACGGATCCTGTGACCAGACCATCAGACAGGAAGATTCAAGAGAGCAGAGTAACATACCTATTGGGGCATCCGGATCCGCCGAGCCGGAACGCTCCCGAGAACCTCTACTGGAACAACCGGGAACATGGATCGGCCGCTACAAGCTTCTCAATGTCCTTGGTGAAGGGGGCATGGGAGTCGTATACCTGGCCGAGCAGCAGAGACCCATTAAACGCCAGGTGGCGATCAAGCTCATCAAACCGGGGATGGACTCCAAAAGGGTCGTCGCCCGATTTGAAGCTGAACAGCAGGCCCTGGCCCTGATGGACCACCCGCACATCGCCCACGTGTTCGATGCAGGCCTGACCATGAGCGGTCGCCCGTACTTTGTCATGGAATATGTCGAAGGGATTCCCATTACCGAACATTGTGACAAGCACAAGCTTAGCATCGAAGAAAGATTACAATTGTTTCTTCATGTTTGCGAGGCAGTCCGGCACGCACACCAGAAGGGAATCATTCATCGTGACATCAAACCGTCCAATATTCTGGTCTCAATCAGAGATAACCAGGCGATACCCAAGATCATCGATTTCGGCGTCGCCAAGGCCCTGACGCAGTCGCTTACCAAGCGAACGCTCTATACCGAGCAGGGCCAGTTTATCGGGACACCTGAGTATATGAGTCCGGAGCAGGTGGAGATGACCGCCCAGGGTGTGGATACCCAGACGGATATTTATTCGCTCGGTGTTGTCCTCTACCAATTGCTGGCCGGCGTTTTGCCCTTCGACGCCGAGACGCTCCGGGAAGGTGGCGCAGAGCACATTCGACATATCATTTGCGGACAAGACCCGAAAACCCCCAGTACCCGGCTGCGCACCGTCTCCGGAGAAGATTCGACGAAATTGGCGCAGCTCCGCCGGATAGATGTTCGCACGCACAGGCAAAAGCTGCACGGCGACCTGGACTGGATCACGCTCAAAGCGATGGAAAAGGACCCGAACCGGCGTTATCCTACCGCCCATGCCCTGGCGGAAGACATCCGGCGACACCTCAACCACCAGCCGGTCACGGCTCACTCACCAACGATAGTTTATCGCCTACAGAAATTTATCCGTCGGAACCGAGTACAGGTTATTGCCGCAGTGGTGGCCATAGTCCTGACTTGTTGCATTGGTGCTCTTACGGTTACATACTCTCGCGCATCCCGGCAGGCACGTGCCGCCTCTGCTTTGAAAGATCGAGAGACATTGCAAACGGCGCAGGAAGCGTTCTCAGAGCGACGTTTTAACGAAGCTTTGGAACTCATAGGTCCTATCGCAGGCAGCGAAAATGTCGGATCGCAGGCTCGCTTGCTGCAAGCAAACATCCTCCTTGAGGCTGGACATCCGCAAGGGGCGGAGGAAATGCTCTCGTCGCTCGTAGATGAAAAGCCGGTGATTGCCGGCGCGGCCCATGCGCTTCTGGCTCGAATCTACTGGGAAAACAGTGACAGTCAAATGGGCTCGCTTGAACAGGCGGCATATCATCGTAAAGAGGCCGAAAGATTGCTTCCTGAGACGGCTGATGCTTTCTACCTTGGTGCTCTGACCGCCCT
Organism: Sedimentisphaerales bacterium; assembly: GCA_049644065.1. Classification (GTDB taxonomy): domain Bacteria; phylum Planctomycetota; class Phycisphaerae; order Sedimentisphaerales; family Anaerobacaceae; genus JAFGPJ01. Next base: position 7,892 of record JBARRE010000037.1, read on the forward strand.
AACGGTGAAGGAAACGATGCAAATGCTGGAGAAAGCCCTGACTCTTGATCCCCGGCACTATCCGTCCCGTCGTTTGCATGCCTGTACGCTCTGGGCCTCGCAGCACTATTCGGAGATGGAAACGGACGCCTTAGCGCTTATCGTATCACGACCAAAAGATTCCTTCGGCTATTTCCTCAGTGCCACAGCGCGGTTCGAGCAAGGTAAGTACGAGCAGGCTTTGAAGGATATCGAACAGGCTTTGGCAATGGTGCTGCCGGAGGCCAAGCGTCATATCGAATTGCTCGAGCTACAATGTCGCAGCCTTCTGGCACTCAGCCAGTACCAGCAAGTGATCGCAGAAGCCGAAGGAGGCCTTCGGAAATTCCCTGACAAGACAATCTTTTCCTTCCACAAATTCTGCGCTCAGATGGCTCTCGGCCAATACGATCAGGCCCGTGCGATGTTTCATGCGGTCGCCGAAGGCAATGACCAGGCAAAGCAGGAGTTGATTAACTGGTCCATGAAATACGTTTTTAACACCTTGGCGGCTGGACGAAGCTGGCACAAGCCGGATCAGCGACCCGAAGGCGCACCGTTTGTCCACATAAACGAGGCCGAAGCCAACTACAAGGAATATGCGGCAAAGGGTCGGCGACTTCTCAGCAAAGGATTCGCGGCCGATTTTTCCCCAGACGGAACGAAATTGGCCTACAGTTCGGGCGCTGTAGGCGTCAGCGGGGTGGCCTTGTATGACTTCCGCACACAAGAAAACGATCTGCTTATTGTGCCCGGCGCGGATCCACGCTGGTCGCCCGACGGGAGGCACATTGTCTTCGTAAGGGATCCACAAATCCTGGACATGGCCGTGTTGGCTTCTATCGGACACCATCGTGTCGGTAGGTCTGGGAACGATAGGGAGGTTTGGGTCATGCGCTCGGACGGCACCGAAGCACGTCGTCTCGCCTTCGGAGCATGGCCATCATGGAGTCCGGATGGCAAATATGTGTTTTATCACTCTCGTAAGGGAAACGCGCTTTGTAAGATCGCCGCGCACGACCGGGCCGCCTCACCTCAACGTCTCTGGGAGACTGAAAACAGGTACCCCTCCGTTTCCCCGGACGGTCGCCATGTGGCCTGGATCTACTCGGACAGCAGATTATGCATTTCTAATCTCGAACAGTCATCATCACGTCCCTTCCGGACCTGCAACTTTTCTGACTTGCTGTTTTACGGGGGCAAATGGGCGCCCAGTGGCCGTTGGTTTAGCCTCGGGGTCTACAATCCGGCAGTACAGGCCGGTTTGTGGATCTATGATGTGAATCAGGGCCAGGCGAAGAAGGTCCTTAGCGGCCTGGCAGGTATGGCTAGCTGGTCTCCAGACGAAAAATCCTTGGTCTACCTCGTAGATGCGCCGATTCTTGAACTCTGGATGACAGATATTGACTCCATCGGCTCCGGCAAAACCTTCGCCGAGCATGACCGGGAGATGGCAGCCTATTACACGCGAATGATTCGGGCCTATCCGGAACAGGCGGAGTATCACTTGTCC
>JBARRE010000038.1:0-9029 GCA_049644065.1 Sedimentisphaerales bacterium
GGGCGTCGGTTTATTGCCGGATGCGAAGAGGCCTTGTAGCATGGGCGGTACTGGTCCATGACGTTGATGGTTGTTTTAGGGCTGATTTGCTCTGCTAAAAAGTCGATGATCTCGAAGCTTCCGGCAAGGTTCTCGGGTAGGACCAGGTGCCGGACTAAAAGGCCGCGAGTGGCTACGCCTTTCTCGGTTTTCAGGTCGCCGACCTGACGGTACATTTCTTTGAGTGCTTCACGGTTTATCTGTGGATAGTCCGGGGCGGCCGAAAGCTCCTCGGCGACTTTCGTGTCGGCATACTTCATATCCGGCATGTAAATGTCCACAAAGCCTTCGAGCAGTTTGAGCGTCTCGACCGAATCGTAGCCGCCCGTGTTGTAAACGGTTGGCAGAGTCAGACCCTCTTTGCGAGCCAGCTCAAGGGCGGCGACAATTGAAGGGGCCACATGCGTGGGCGTGACGAAATTGATATTGCAGCAGCCATAATATTGCAGTTCGAGCATCGATTGGGCCAGTTGCTCGATTGTGGTTGTCTGGCCGTGGCGATGGTGACTGATGTCGAAGTTCTGGCAGAACACACAGCCCAAATTGCAGCCTGCGAAGAAAATCGTGCCGGAGCCGCCGCTGCCGACCAGGACGCTTTCCTCGCCGAAGTGCGGACCGACAGAACTGACACGCGGCACATCGCCGATACCGCAAAAGCCCTTCTGATTATTGCGCCGCTGGATCCTGCACTGACGGGGACACAGCGTGCAGGGATCCATGGAATCCCACAGCCGCTGAACGGATTTGCTGTAGTCATTCACTCTTTTCGTGCGATGCTACCTCTTTCGGTCACTTTGATAGAGCCGATTTAATTTCGTCTATCGTGACTCCAAGCGTAGCCCTGGCAATCGTGTTGAGGTCCGCTTCCGAGCCTTGCAGATGAAACGTGCGATGTACGTGCGAGATTGTTCCGCCCGGTTTCAGGGCCGCTGCCGGGGATGAAGTTTCAAGCTCATAGAATGGCCCGAGGGGCTTGGCGCCCGGCTCGGGAGGACCGTCGTTATACGAATTGACCACGTCGCCTTTATACGGCTGGTCCTGCATCTCCCACATCGAGTTGACGTAATCCATGGCGCCTCTGGGCTTGCTGTACTGGACTATTGTAAGGACCTGATTGACTGCATCGTAGCTGCCGAGAATCGGCTTGGCACGCTGGGGCGAAAGGCCTATCTTGCTGCGGTATTGCCCGTCACCGCTGAAGAACAAGACGCCGTCCTTGACAACCAGCCGGTCCGCAGGAACCTTGCCGAAGTAGGCATCGTTAACTGTGGCTCCGAGTTTATCTGCCGGCCCTGCTCTGAACGGGACCGTAATCGTGGTCGCCGGGGACGGATTGAACATGCCGAGAATCCAGATCGAGAGCAGCCCGGTTTCTTTTTCCCATGCTTTCTCGCCCGTGTTAGTCACCTTGTTGGTCGATTCGAAGGCTACCATTTTGACTGTTTTTGCCGGTGTTATTCCCATGACTGTGACAGCTTCGCCCTGCCCGAGGATCCGGACTTCGCGGTCGACCCGAAGATTGAAAACAGTGCGTGAATAGTTCTCCAGTTGCATATCCTTTTTCAGAATCGCGCGGTTTTTGGATTTGGAAACAAGCTCGAACGGCTCGGTATCAATCGGTGCCGGGGTGAACCAGTGTTCGAGATCGAACGGCACGCCATTCTTGAAGAAGATCGAAAATTGTCCGCCCTCGGGGCCGATCCAGAAACGGTCTTCACCGCCGAAGACATTGATATGTTCGACAAACTCTCCGGATGCGACCAGTTCGCGGTTAATCCAGCCGAAACTTAATCCATCCATCCCACCGGCCGTACTGGTCATCACACGCCCCTGCATCTTTGGCAGAACAGCCAACTGACCGTCACCATTCGCGTCCGACAAAACGACCACATCGGTATGCTTCTTAAGAAATTCCAGGTCGTTACCAAATGTATTCTTTCCCATTTTCTTCTGTTGCTCCATGCAGCCCGCCGAAATCCCAACACACAACAAAACAATCAGCAATCTTAAGTGCATCATTATTTGTCTCCTTACTTGTTTTACATTGTTTTGTTATTCATGCTCATTCCATTAAAACAATCACGCTCGCCCGAATCGCTCATATCTTATGATGCTTTGTGATACCGGTCAAGATTCAAAATAACTGTTTTCTCAGTGAAAGTGAGAATTGCCCTGATCAAATCTGTCTATCAGCCGGATTAACAGATGATTGTTTATTGTTGCATCTGTGTTTGAGTCTTAGCGTTTACTCACCGGGAGACGGGGCCGCGCTGGTCCAGTTGTCAGGATCGTTGCCGTAGTCGCTGGAGATTCTTCGTTTGAGTGCTTCGCCGTAGCCGTCCGGCCCGACCGGCCAGAGGTCTATTCCAGACGGATTGTTTTCGGGATGGGTACCGTCGCTGTAATTGACCCTGTCAACGCGGATGTATTGACGCACGCTCTCCTTATCCACGTCACCGGGCATACTAAGCTCCAGGCTTTCCCCGGCATTGCTTAGGTTGCCGTCGTAGGGGCCGAGAATGATGCCGGCAGGCACATCTGGATATCGCCATGAAAACGCAGCCGGCTTTTTGACTACTAAGAGATATCCGCCGGCGTCGATTGTCACCGGCACATCTGCAGGGAAGGTAAATTCGATGCCGTCGGCAAACTTCCATGGCTCGGCTTTATCGTAGCGGTATAGTGTCACCGGCTCGGCGCTAATATTCTGAAGCTCGATATATTCATATTGGTCGTTGGTGTAGGAGCCGCCATCGGGCCAGTTAGGATTGTACATGATTTCGCTGATGACGATGGGGCCGACTTTTGGATAAGCATTGGCGGAGCCCGGCGTGTTTTGCTCCATCGCTACGAATGTAGGGGCAACCCCATGTGGTTGCCCAGGGCAGGCACGCGGGCCTGCCCCTACGTAACACCCGAATGAGACTCCCGTTTCCGAGGCGCCGAAATCCTCTACGTTGCGATAGCCTGTTAATACATCATTTTGTGCTGAGCTTAGATACAACTGTTCGCCGTTCTCGCTCAGGGCAAAAGGCTCGTGAGAAGCCGGATCATTAGCGTTGCCGAAGTTCAGGTCTTCGTATAAAACAAGGTAACCATTCGGGCCGATTGTAGTCCCGTTGGCAATCTTGTATTTGGTCAGGTTATCGTTGCTGTCACTGAGGAACCAGCCGCCAATATCAATCGCGGTCCCGGTAGTATTGTATAATTCAATCCAGTCAGAAGCTTCGGCATGCGAATGGGCAAGAACCTCATTAATCACTATGGCACCCGGTTCGGGGAGAATGCCGCTGTCATCCTCTCCCGGCGAGCCGCCTGCGTAAGCGCTTGGGCGCCAGGAGTCTTTAGCGTCCCAATTGCTCAGATCAGGAGTCGTCGCATCTATTATCGTTAGCGAAAAACCTTCACCGTCTGTGATAGAGCGCCAACCATCTTCGTAGCGGAAGTTCAGAATCGACCTGCCGAATGCATCCTGGAGCTCGATCCTTTCGCCCGCATTGTTCAGCTTGCCTGAGTATTGGCCTGCTATATTAATAGCCGTTCCGTATCGTGCTTCGAAGACATTGCGGTCCTGCACGACAACTACATATTCGTCTGCTGCAAGCTCGATGCTCGGGAAGGTAAAATCGATGCCGTTCGTGAAGCTGACCAGGTTCAGGTTTATTGTTCCTGCGCCGATGTTTGTCAGTTCGATGAATTCCGTGTCGCGGGCATCTTGCCCGCGATCCGAGGGCGGGACGCCCTCGACACTAAGCGGGTTATACATTATCTCTGTGATGCGTAGATTTTCCGCTACTGGCCCTACGGCGTAAATAGCTTCGTTCAGCGCACTCCATGTATTGCCGCTTAATACCCGTGACTTGACATGGATACTGTGGGGCAAGGTAATCGGGCCGGTATATTCTATTACACCGGGCATAATGCCATTGCCTGAGCCGCCACCGCTTGCAGTAAGCTCGGCTGAGATAAGAAAGTCGGAGCTTGTAGTTGATGCGTTCAAGCCGTGAATGGCTAATAAATTGTTGCCCTGCTGAAGATCATCGAGAAAATCTGAGATATCGATGCTCTCGAACAGGACGGCGGCCGAATCGGAATGGGTAGAGCTGGCGTTGGAGTTCCAGCTTGGTGTGCCGTTGAAATTGTGTCTGGCTACCTCAATGCCGTTTAGATAGGTGATAAAGCCGTCGTCGTACCGAATATTCAGCGTCAGAGAACTGAAGTCATCGGGACTGCTAAGAGTAAATGGGATGCGGATATAACAGGTGTTATTCTTTGCGTACATCTCTTCCTGGACATCGAGAGTGATAAGCTGCTGGTAGCCAGAGCTTCTTTCGTATCCGACGCCGCCGGGGCCGCCTGTGCATCTCGTCCATGTCTGATCGCTGAAAACTCCACCACCTTTCCAGTTATCGCTGATCGAGCCGGTTGGGACAAGTACTCGTTTGTCGGCGTTCTCAGGCACGAGAGTAGTAGCCTGCTGTGATGTGCCCGGCGAGCGCGGATCGGAACCGTCGAGGCTATACAATATTGTGCCGGTTGTGGCGGTCATCGAGAGCATGTTATTTTTCAAAATTGGGCCGCCGTGCTTATAGGATTTATTGATGCGAAAAACCGGCGCATCTACTCGTGGGTACAGGCCCCGTGATCTGAAGTGATCAAGCGCTATGTCCGATCGGGCCGGGAAATATTGGTTGATTAACCGGTCTCTCTCTGGAATCCAGAATTCATTTTTTGTATACAAGTAGTACGGGCTGGAGCTGTACCGGTGTACATCTCTGCGGTAATCTCCCCAGCGAGCGGACTCGGCTATCACAGCCAGGTCAAGCTCGTCGGTGCGGTTGGTCCAGCGCAGGATATTATTTTCCGGTGTCAGGGCGCCGCCATTGAAGTGGTGTTTATGGACGCGGTCGCCAAAGCGCACACGAAACTCCTCGATATCGTCGAGATAGTTGAATAAATCCGTCGGATCGGATGACGGTCTTGTGCCGGTCTCGCGAACATTTTCGAGTACGTGCTCACCGTCCCAACTGTAGAAGTGCCAGGGTTTGTTTTCCGGGCCGCCGCCTGCCGCCCGCCAGTTGCCGTCAGTCTTGAGGTCTACGTTACCGGCTGATAAGCACAGGAGAGTCCAATCGATAAAGTTGTCCACATCAAGTACCTTCTGAATTTCATCCCAATTGCGGCTGGTAACGATATTTCTCATGCGGTTCCAGGCGGATTTGGTACCATCAGTTGCATCACCACCATTTATTGCATCGATTTCCTCTTCATCGCCGCCATTATATTCGGCGTAGTGGGAGGCGACCGGCCGCTCATGCAGGTTGTACAAGCCCCAATATATGCCATTCAGATACAGGTGGACGAAAAAACCCTGGCCTGCATCAATATGGCCCATATCGGTGAGCGAATCGCGCATCCACTGGTCGCGGATATACTGAGTACGTTCTCGTTGATCGGGCGCCCAGTGCGTCCAGGCATTATTGAAGAAACCTCGAAGCTGGATTGTGTCGAATGAATTCACAGGCCATTCTTCAAAGAGCTTAAAATCGAGCCTGGTTGGGCCGTACTCGTTCCTGAATCGAAGACTGAATGAATGCTTGGGACATTTATTGGGCCTGCGGCTTTCGCCGCCCTGAAGGCGAATGCCGCAGTTGACCTGGAATTCTTCGGAACCGTCCTGAGTGAAGAACTCGGCTGAAACGGGACGTTCCCAATCCTGGCCTCCTGTAATTGAGTGGCCGGTGTAGATATAGATGCCGCCTGTCTCGGGATCTTTGTCATGGCTGAAAAGGTTATCTTTATTCGTCACGACCGAGACGGTTGGGATTGACAGCAACGCATTGTCCATGAGATTAGCATAGTCAGAATCGTTATATACTTCCGGATCCATGCCATAATCTGCGGAATATGTATCGAACCAGGTGCTTGGATAACCTTCGCTAAGTATCTGCTGCTGGCTTCGTCTTATTACATCGGCAAGGAAAATGTATGTGTGAGTATCCTCGTTGGTAGGTATCCAGCCCGGCTTTACCGCTCTGGCCCGCAGGCACGTAGTGGTGCTGATTGGAATCGGGCCTGTGTAAACTCTACCACTTGAGAATCCACGTGCCGTAATCTGGTACGGTTCTGATCCGTCGGTGGTATAATAAATAATAGCATCCTTGGTTTCTGTTGCGATTGTGACGGAGAAAGGTGTATCGTAAAAACCGCGGTTATGGCTGAATTTCGTATCGGCGACCTTGTTTAAATACATGTCGCTGTTTGGCGCTTGCGGACTGGAAATACCGAAGAAACGCAAGTCATCACTGCCGTCGGGGTAACGTCCATAGGAAATATCGGTAGTCTGGCTTGGGAATGTGATGTTGTCAATGAGAGTAATACCATCACGATCGAACAGGCTGATTTGTTCACCATCGGCGTCAAGTTTGAAACTTGCGTGCAGGCCGGTATCGGCAGTATCGTTATCGGCCCATATTACAAGATAGCCCCCGGCGGCGATAGTCGTTGCAGAGGGATTATTACCTGGAACCTGCCACTTGGTGGGAGAAGATGGATTATCTGTCAGGTACATGCCGCCGATATTGACGGCGTTAACGCCGTAGTTATAAATCTCAATCCAATCATCATACTCTCCCTGCGGGTCTTGGATCCAAGTATTGTTGGAAGCCATGACCTCGTTAATAACCAGCGTGACTTCTGCTGCTTCTAGAGAGTTGGTCAAACACAAGATCCAAATAATAATCAAGATGAACAAGCGGGTTGTCATATTTCTAAGCATTTCTTGTTGTTTTCCTTATTGTATGTTGTATTTGTTTCTTTCTCTGGTTCTGCCTGGAATTTACGGGCTGTAACCTGGCGTGGGTGAAGCCGCCTGCCAGTTGTCCGGATCATTGCCCGAATGATATTGATCAGCGAAGATTCTTTGCAGGACGTCGCCGATACCATCTGCGGTCTCAGGCCAGGGCGATACATCCGCGTAAATCACTTCATCGGCAATCACCCAGGAAACCGGTTCACCCGGCTGGTCCGTAGCCTGCGGCATCTCGAGGGCAAGTCTTTCACCCGCATTGGAAAGATTGCCCGCCCAGGGACCTGTTATATCCACTCCGGCGGTTAACGGCCCCGTATTATATGCGGCGATAAATGCAGCCAGCAGACCGGCCTCTGCGTAAGGGTCGAATCCCACGACTATCAACCTGCCGCGGCTCCGAATTGAAGTATTGCCTTCGAATGTGAAATCGACGCCGCCATCCAGACGCCAGGAGCCTTCGGAATTTTCCAGATAAATCGGGTTTGCGGTGGGATTGTATAACTCAATATATTCGGTATCGGTTTCATTTGCGGGATGATACATCAGTTCGTCGATCACGATATTTAGAACAGGTTCACTATTGACCGAATCAAGTGAAGGCGTCATCTCAAGCCAGTACGCATCGCCATCCGGATAACGGCCCAGAGATGTATCTATTAGCTGGCCCTTGAATCTGACGCTGTCGACGACACGGTCCTCGGATGTACCGGGCAGATAAGAGAGAATAACTTCTTCTCCTGCCTTGTTCAGGCCGAATCCGCTGTTGATTGGATTATGGAAGCCTGTCACCTCGTCGAAACTGATGTAAGAGTGGCCGGCAATCTCAACCGCTGGAATGGCCCATTTCTTTAGTTTACTTCTGTCGTCGCTGAGATACCAGTGATTCAGATTGATACTTGCCGGCGTCGTATTATAGAGTTCTATCCAGTCATTGGATTCGTGCTCCGGAAGTTGCGGATCACGATAATCGGTATGTGCCATAATTTCGTTCAGGACAACGGTTGCTTCCGGTTCGGGACCGTCCGTGCCGGGAGAGCCGCCGATGTGAGTGCTCGCGCGCCAGTTGCCGCCATAGTTCAGCGAACCGGCGGGCTCGTCTATCAGTGCCGAATCCAGGGGCACCAGGGAATGACCACCTCCATCGGGCGATAATGGCCAGCCCCGACCATCGTTGTACTCGAACTGCACAATCGTTGAGTTCCAGAAATCTTCCAGGGTTATATTCTCGCCGTTGTTTGACAATTTGCTGGAGTATTCGCCGGCGATCCTATGAGACAAATCCGTGCCGTAACGCGACATGAAGGCGGTCCGGTTCCTGACCACAAGGACAAACTCGCCGGGTCCAAGACTCGTAATATTGCCTTTGCCGAAATCGAATGTGATGCCGTCAACGAAAGAGACAGAACTCAAATCCAGATTTTCGTCGCCGATGTTCATCAATTCGATGAATTCGAATTCTTCATTGTCGGTGGAATCACCAGCGGGCGGAGCCGGGGGATTGTACATTACTTCGGTAATACGCAAGTCTTCCAGGATTCCGGCCGACATCGACTCACCTGTTACGAACTGAATGGGGGAGGACCAGTGACTCCATCGACCGCTGTTGTCCTTCATCCGGCTGCGAACTCGATAGGTACGTCCCACTTTAACTGCGCTGGCGGGAATTTGTATGGTTCTGTTGGAACCGTCGGTTATCTCTTCACTTTCCCAGACCGAATCTATCTCGTATTTCCCCGGCTCTCTGCTGTAACCGGGTGGAGTAGCGGGAGGCTCGCTTCCTTCAGTCATCTGGCCAGCCAATCGAATATCAACGAAACAATCGCTGCTGTTGGACAGGTAAGAATTGATTACCTGTACTGTGATAACATTTGTGCCGGGGACAAGATAAATGCTCGGTTTGGCTAAAGTAAAAGCAGTAAAGCCGTGGTTTTCCGTACGGTTGTCGACAGTAGCGTCAAAAGGCAGGTCCGCCGAGGGCGTGTTACCGGATGCAACATAGACACTATTGATCCAAACATTGATGCCGTCGTCGTACATGGCTTCAAGTATAACGTTTTCGATAGCATCCAGGTCTGTCACTTCGAATTTTTTACGCAGATACACCGTCGAGTATCCGCCCCTCATATCACTTAAATTTGTAACAATAAATGTCTCGCCGTAGCCGATGGGTGTATTGCCG
>JBARRE010000039.1:0-2485 GCA_049644065.1 Sedimentisphaerales bacterium
ATAGGTTTCATCCACCCGTTTGCAATTGTCCAAACAGGGATTCTGGTGACATGGATAGTGATATTTCTATCCTGTAGCGGATTGTATTTCAGCTCCCGTTCTAAGCACACCACCACGGCGGTTCTGATGAATTTTGCCCTGGTTGCGGCAATATGGGCGATATTGCCTTTGCTGATGGCTATAATCGCCTCGATTAACACTCCATTTACCCGTGACGCTCGTGATCTGACCGAGGCTTATATAGATACGAATCCCTTTGTTCACATGGGGAATATCATGATAGCTACCGCAGGCGATAAACCGGCACAAATTGGAAGATATCATTGGCCCGGACATGGTAATTTGAGAGCGATGGAATCAACGGCTTGGATGTCAGCTTGTATGGTTGGCTATATTCTGATAGGCTCTCTGTTTGCCTGGCGTGCGAAGCATCGATTCCGGCGAAATATCTTTTGATTTTTTGAGACTAAAAGTATGGCCCGAGTTTTATTGGAAAATGTCACCAAGGTTTTTGGCGGCGAAGTAACGGCGGTCCGCAATTTCAATCTGAATGTTGCCGATGGTGAGTTCATGGTGATTGTCGGACCAAGTGGATGCGGAAAAACCACAACGTTAAGAATGATCGCAGGGCTGGAAAAGGCCACCTCCGGTAATATTTATATCGGCGATAGTCTTACTAATGATGTTCCTCCGAAGGACCGTGATGTCGCAATGGTATTCCAGAACTACGCCTTGTATCCTCATATGAATGCCTATCATAACATGGCGTTTGCCCTGAAAATGCGAAACGTCCCCAGGACTGAAATAAAAAAACGCATCGAGGAGGCTTCAAAGCTGTTGGGCATCAAGCATCTGTTGCGACGAAAACCCGGGGCCCTGTCCGGCGGCCAGCGCCAGCGGGTGGCTCTCGGCAGGGCTATCGTTCGCAGCCCCCGGGTGTTTCTGTTCGACGAGCCTTTGAGCAATCTCGACGCCGGGCTTCGCCTTACAACCCGCGCGGAGCTGAAAAGCCTGCACCAGAGATTTGGAACAACAACCATTTATGTTACCCACGACCAGGCCGAAGCGATGAGCCTGGGCAGCAGGATTTGCGTAGTACGTGACGGCGAAATTCAACAGACAGCCGCCCCGATGGAGGTCTATGAGCGGCCGGTCAATAGATTCGTCGCCGGCTTTCTCGGCACACCGCCTATGAATTTCTTCACAGGCAGCTTAAAAGTCAAAAACGATACGGCGTGCTTTGCAATCGGCAATTATGCTCTCAGGCTGCCGCAGCGTCTGAGGAACGTATTGCAGGAATATGATGGCAAGCAGATGGCCCTGGGGGTAAGACCCGAGAATATCTCGCCGCATCAGTACCCCGGACTCACCGACAATGCCATTTCCGCAAAGGTCAACGTCATTGAGCCGGTCGGCAACAGGACGGACGTCTATCTGACACATACCTCGGGACAGAAAATCATCGCCGGCATCGATCCTCACACAACGCTTGCGGTCAATGATAATGTAAAACTATACCTCAACATCGAAAAGATTCACATTTTCGAATCCGAAGAAACCGGCAGGAATGTAACTTTGTCTGATTGACCGGGCCGGCGGCTTCAAAAGAAACTGGACAGACCGTTGACCACAAGTTAAAATCGGGCCGTATTTTCCGTGCTTTGAGTTAATTTTGGTATTATTCGACGGAGGACTTAATTGAAGGCTTTAATTTACACGAAACCGTATTCATTCGAATATTCGGATTTCCCCGATCCGGTGCCCGGCGACGACGATGTGCTGATTCGCGTCAAGGCCTGTGGAATCTGCGGCTCGGACGTGCACGGCTTTACCGGCAAGACCGGCAGGAGAATTCCTCCTCTGATCATGGGCCATGAGGCGGCCGGCATCGTCGAAAGGCTCGGTAAAAACGTGAGCGGTTTTGAGAAGGGCGACCGGGTCTGCTTCGATTCGACCGTTTATTGCAATAAATGCGAGGCCTGCCTCTCGGGCCTTTTCAATCGCTGTGACAAGCGGCAGGTCCTGGGCGTCTCAGTTCCGGCGTTCAAAAGACATGGCGCTTTTGCCGAATATGTCGCCGTGCCGTCGTGGATTGTCTCGAAAATTCCGGATGAATTGTCGTTCGTCCACGCGGCCCTTTTGGAACCGGCATCGATCGGCACTCATGCCGCAAACAGGGCACCCATATCGAACAAGGATACCGTGGTTGTAATCGGAGCCGGAACAATCGGTCTTTTTATCCTGCAGGCGGCAAGGCTGCGTGGCGCCGCCAAAGTCATCGCAGTTGATATAAACGAATTTAGGCTCGATCTGGCGAAAAAACTCGGGGCCGACAAGCTCATTAATCCGCTCAAGTCTGATCTGTCCGAGGCGGTTCTGCAGGAAACAGAAGGCAAAGGAGCCAACGTTACTCTCGAAGCGGTCGGTTATGCAAAAACTTTCGCAGATGCCGTCTCCATAACGCGGATGGGCGGATACGTTGTTG
>JBARRE010000040.1:0-16145 GCA_049644065.1 Sedimentisphaerales bacterium
CAGAAATCTGAAACGCTTGATGGTCAGGATGTAGTTTCTTATGAGATAAGTTGTGTCCTTAAACCGGGATTCTAAAATGGCACATATCAAAACTTTTATAAAGATTTACAGAAAATATCTTACAAGAACGGCTATAGCATGGACGGCTTGCCTGGTGCTGTTTATTCTGGCTTATATACTTATTCTCGGACCTCAGAAGAGCAACAGAAATCGCCTTGAAAGCACCCTCACCGAGAAACAAGAACTGTATGAGTTCGCACAGAGGGCAACAGAAGAGCAGACCAAGATCCGGTTAAACGAACAAATTGAGGGCCTGCGAGACAAACTGAAGGATTTTGTCGTTGATCTCGAAGATTCAGCTAATTTGACGTTTGATATAGGTCGAATCGCCAATGAAGAAGATGTATCTTCGTTCAGCATTAAAAATAACGACAAGCAGGGCGTCTTGGAAATACCCGATTGTAACAGTATATGCGAGAACCACATCGATATCAGTTTCATTGCCGGATTCGATCAATTTGCTACTTTTGTGAATGCCTTGGAGAGGCATCAGCCGGTCCTCTTCGTGAATGAATTTACAATATCTCGCTCAAACAAGGGGGAATCAATTTATCAAGTTAGCCTTGACATAGCGGCTTTTGTAAGAAAACAGCAGGAAAGGGAAATCGCCGATCAGTCCCTGGCATCAGATTTCGGCTCGAAGATATGAAAACTATATCAATAGTAAATCAAAAAGGCGGTTGCGGCAAAACAACCACCGCAGTGAATCTTGCGGCGGCCTTTGCAGAGAAAGGCTACAGAACGCTGCTGATCGACCTTGATCCGCAGGGCCACAGTACGATCGGTCTGGGCTATGAGCCTGATGAGATGAGCCTGACGATTTATGATGTCCTGGTGAACGTTCAAATTGGAATATCCAATGTAATATTAGGTACGAAGGTCGAATGGCTCGATCTGGCCCCAAGCAATGTATTGCTTTCGGGTGCCGAGTTGGATTTGACCGGCATCGTCGGCAGAGAATTCGTAATGAGCGAGAAGCTCCGAATGGTCCGGGACAAATACGATTTCTGTGTTATAGACTGTCCGCCGTCACTCGGGCTGTTAACCTTAAACGCACTGCTTGCCAGTACCGGTGTCATCGTGCCGGTTCAGGTTCATTATTATGCTATGGAAGGCCTCAAGCAGTTGTTCGAGACGGCGAACATTATCAAAGAGCGCTTCCAGCCTCACCATGTAAAAATATTAGGCATATTGTTGACTCTTGTCGATAACAACACCCTGCTCAGCAGGCAAATTCAGCAGCAAATGCGGGAATTCTTCGGCGATTTGGTCTTTGATGCGGTGATTAACAGAAGTGTGAGGCTGGCTGAAGCACCAAGTGCCGGCGAGCCGGTCCTGATCTATGCACCCGAAAGTAAGGCGGCCGCCGAATACAGGGCATTGGCTCATGAGATAATAAACAGCAGAACTTTGGCTGAGCAGATAATTAACCGGAAGGCTTTGGTCAGGAGATAATTAATGGCAGAGCTTGATAAAAATAAGGCGGGACTTCAGAAGAAAGTATCATCGGTATTTAAAGGTGTGCCTGTTCCGCAAAACAACGGTGCCCAGCAGTCTTCCGGCACGCCTGCACCGGACCATACACCTGATGTCCCTCCAAAACCTGTGTCTGCGGACAGACAGATTTCGCAGAGTTCTCTGATTAAAAAACTAAGTCAGTCCGAGGATTCGTCGGATAAAGCGGAACAAAACCAAACCGCTAATATTTTTCCAAAACCGACTTCCACGAACCAGATGTCGCAGAGTCCTCCGATTAACAAACTTCCTCAGCCCAAGGAGTCGTTGAAACAGGCTGCAAAGGCCACGCAGCCCGAAAGCAGTCCGTTTATAGAAGAAACCAACGATGGCCTGTGGCAACAAATCAAGTACAAACTCTTTGCGCCAAAACCGGGCGTCAGTCCAACCAAACAAAAAGCTATGGTGATAATGGTGCCGGTCCTCGCTATCATCATGATTTTTGCATTGAGACAGGTTCTTAGCAAAGCTCCGCGTCAGACTGAAGGGGCCGGGACAGATGATGCACCTGTTGTTGTTGCTAACGCCGATTCCGGCCATGAAATCGACTGGAAGATTCCGGAACCAATAGCGATTATAACGAGGGATCCGATAAAATTGCCGGATGAAAGTAATACACAAAACACAGAACATAATGCAACAACCGGCGAGGTTACAACAGGAACAATAATCGTAAGAGACATCGTATATTCAAAGGACAAACCCTCTGCTGTCATTGGCTCTAAAATAGTATACATCGGTGATAAAATTAATGACATTACCATTGTAAAAATAGATAGGGACAGCGTAGAGTTCGAAAAGGATGGAGACAGGTGGGAGCAAAATGTACGCGATGGAAAAAAGATCCCCATTTTAGAAGTTCCTGACAAAAGTGAGGGCCAATCAGAGTCCATTAAATAAAGTGAAAATTACACTTTGTAAATCTGTACTTAAAAGATATTCGGTAAGAACTAAGTGAGAAAAGGAGCTGTTATGAAAACCTTAACAATAAAATCCAGCGGTTCAAAGTTATTGATCGTTTGTGCACTTCTCTGCTTCTGCTGCGTCTCGGCCCTTGCCGCCGAAAGCGATGAACTTGCAGGGAAAAAAGCAGTCTTGACCGATCTTGAGCAACGGATGCAAAAGGTTGTATGTATCGATGTCAATGAAGTCCCTATCGGTACCGTAATGAGACAACTGGCCGATCAGGTTGACGTGGATCTTATCATGAGTCCCAAGGTCGTCGGCAATGTGACCGTTTCGCTGACTGAAGTATCGCTCGACGAAGCTCTGCGGTGTATTCTTGATGTCCACGGCGCCGGTATTATAGTAGGCGAAAATGTCATACGGATATTGTCACGCGGAGAAATGCCCGAGATAGCCGAGAGACTGGTCACTCAAACGTTTGAAATAGTTTACGCGGATGTCTTACAGGTTGTTACGGCTCTGGAGAAATTCAAGTCGCAGCAGGGTTCCGTCTCTTCCATTGAGGGCACCAGTCACATCATCGTGACAGACACTGAGGGCAAAGTCAGGGACATCACTAACCTGCTCGCTACAATCGACCGCATGACACCCCAGGTATTGGTCGAAGTGAGAATCTATGACATCACGAGCAAGGACAACCTCGACCTCGGCATCGACTGGTACGCCGGCAGGAGAACCAACAGGGATGCTTTCAGTTATCCGGTTGAGGATGATTTTACCGTCAGTAGAAATGGCGGCGACACCTATGTCAGCAGCAGGACCGACCCATCTCTCGAAGCTGGTTTTATCGCCGGAACAAACAAAACAGAGGCAAGCACGTTGGGGTATCTGCGATTCGGCCTGCTCAACGATCATATTGACATCGAAGCGATGTTGAGGGCCGAGAAGGAAAATATCGATGCCAAGCTTCTGGCCAATCCGAGAATTATGGTCGTCGACAACGAAGAGGCCACTTTCGATATCGTGACCGAGCATCCCTACGTGGAACGAACCATCACTGCGGGCAGCACCACCGAGACGGTTAAATTCAAAAACGTTGGCGTCAAGCTCGTTGTTACCCCGCATGTCGCAGGGGACAATATGTTGAGATTGAACATAGCGCCGGAATTCAGCGTTCTTGTGACTCGAGTTCAAATCGCAACGAGCAATGTCCCTGTCGTCGACACTCGCAAAGTCAACACTATAGCACTTGTCAGAGATGGTCAGGCGGTTGTCCTGGGCGGCCTGCGAAAGAAAGAAACGTCCATGCAGGTCAACAAGGTGCCCTTACTTGGTGACATACCCGTGCTCGGTAATCTCTTCAGGTTCGAAGGTGAATCGACCGTTATGACCGAGCTGGTCGTATTCATCACGCCACGTATTATCAGAGAACCCATTTTGACCGAAGAAGAGCAGCAGGCCCTCGATATCACCGAGTTCAGCGGGCCGATGCCTTCGACCACCAAAGCAGAGAAGGCCGGGAAATAGCTGCCGCCATACTTGATTCGCCGCTCGTGATGTGTTTGACGATTCACGAGCGCCGGACCACCGGCGACGAATTAGCCTTTCTTTACGTAAAGCGTCTGACTGGGCAAGGCAGACTCAGTTTTCTTGATATCCAACCGCTTAATAGTCCCTAAATTGGCTTTGAATTGGCTTTGTTTTTTCAAATAGCACCTCCGGAGAAACTCCGGATTTACCCTCATTTTTGCCTTTTACCTTTTCCCTTCTTTGATTTCTCCATTCTTCATTCTCAATTCACCATTCATGGTTTGTTATTTATTATACGAACCGTTATGTAAAATGTCGAGAATATTCCAAAATAATCTCCGTGAGACGGCGTTCATTGTGCATATTGCGTGCTGTGGATAACCATTTTCATTAACCGCTGATTAACGCTGATAAACAAGGTTATGGATATACCACAAAGGGTACTGAGAGCCACGAAGGTCAACAACGCGAAACTGGTACCTACTGGAGTTGATGAAGATTGACACTCCGACACGAGCCGATATAATTACACATGCTAATCTTCTTAGTGCTCTGGAGAGTTTATGGCTGAACCTGAGAACAAAGCCAACAACGAAGACACGGGGGGCGAAGGAATTCCTACGGCCAGGTATGATAGTGCGGCGGTGGGACCCGGCGGCCAGATTGGACCTTACAAGCTGTTGCGTATCCTCGGCGAAGGCGGTTACGGCATTGTATATCTGGCCGAGCAGCAGCGGCCCGTAAAGCGGCGGGTAGCTCTGAAGGTCATCAAGCCGGGCATGGACACCAAGCAGGTTATCGCCCGTTTCGAAGCTGAAAGTCAGGCCCTGGCCCTACTGGACCTAACAAAACATACGCCCCCCTCGGCAAGAAAACCACACAAAACATCGTGACAAACAGGCTCACGCTTGATAACATATGCCTTGTTGATGGTTACAAACGAGACCATCGAGGCGACGAAAAAGTGAAATAGGTATGGTGACCAAGAGCAACTGCTTGCATGGACTGAACACACTACGAAATTGTTGGAGATGCGGTTAGCATTCGGTAACGTAATGATAATCCATTGAGAATAAAGTTTGGTCGTTGAACGTGATGAGTATCTTAAGAAAAAAAAGGAAATGCTAACATGCCAAGGGCAGAGAAAAACAGTACGCCCGAGTCGGTGAACGGCGTCAGTTTCTCTTCGCTGTTCACGTCCTACCAAGTTCTCTGCCATACACCCCTCACCGAACGCGATGCGCTGATCCGAGAGATGGTGTATGCGCTGGGTCCGGCCCTGGAGCACAGTGAACTGGACGATGTGGTCAAGCAAGTCATCGCACGCGAGGACGAGATGCCTAGCGTCGTTGCCCCGGGGATTGCGATTCCGCACGTCCGCATCCGTGGTCTGCAGCGACTTATAGTCGCAGTTGCCACGTCGCGCAAGGGTATCCGCTTCAGGGACAAAGCCGACGGCCTGGCCAAGCTGATTATCCTCGTGCTGACTCCGCACGATTCGCCCGCAGCATGGCTGCAAACCCTCAGTTCCCTTGCCCGCATCCTCCAGGCCCCAGGAACGTCGGACAAAGTGGCCGAGTTCGACAGTGGCGAGAAGGTCTGGCACTTCTTCGACCGAGGCGGCCTCCTCCTGCCCGACTACGTATGTGCAGGGGACATCATGCGCCGGAAGTTTATCAGTGTACGTTCCGACGATACCTGCGAGACAGCTATCGACCTGTTCGTCAGACACCAGTGTGCAGACCTGCCGGTGATCGACCATGACGGCAAGCTCGTAGGACTAGTGACCGCCGATGCCCTTCTCAAGGTCTGTCTGCCTGACTACATCCTGTGGATGCAGGATCTATCGCCCATCATCAACTTCGAGCCGTTCGTGGAGTTGTTACGCAACGAAGGCAAGACGTGGCTGGCCGACATCATGAGTGACGACTACGTCATGGTCTCCGAGGACTCGCCAGCCATCGACGTGGCCAAGGGCATGTGCAAACGCGACGTCCGACAGGTACTCGTCGTCCGCGGCGAGAACCTTGTGGGAGTGATCGCCATCCAGGACTTCATCACCAAGGTTTTACGGGAGTAGACTCACATGCCATCCATCCGACGAGAGGGCTTGGCGCCCAAGCAGGTGTTCTTCAGAGGATTGCTGATCCTCGCCTTAAGCGTCTGCGTATCCGTGCTTATGCACGCCTATGGCTATACAAAACCGCAGATGCTTGCCTGCACGGTATTCGCCATGACAGTGATGGCAACGCTGCTCTTCTGGGAGTTCCGGTTGGCCGTGGCGTTCCTCGGCATCGCCGCGCTGTTTGCCTGCAACGTGCTCACGCTGGATCGGTTCGTGGAGTCCTGCGAACTACCCGTTATCCTCTTCCTGATGGGCATGATGGTCACGGTGGCCGTGCTCAAGGAGCTGGGGTTCTTCACCTGGATCATCCAGCTCATTGTGAACACGCATCGCATGACTGGGATCGCCTTCACTCTCTCGGTCATGGGGCTGTCGGCACTGTTGGCATGCGCCGTTGACGAGGTCACGTCTATCGTGTTTGTATGCGCGCTCGTCTTCCACGTCTGCGACACGCTCCGGGTCTCAGCCACGCCCTTCCTCATGATGGCGGTCATGGCGACGAACATCGGTTCGGCGGGCACAATGATTGGGAATCCTGTCGGTTTGCTAATAAGTCACCGGGCGGGATTCACGTTCGAGGATTTCATCGTTTGGGCATTTCCTGTCATGATTGCCTGCCTGATTGCGGCAATGGGTGTGCTGCTGCTGTGGTTCCGGCGGGAGATAAAGCAGCTTTCCGACCGACTCGATGAACGTCGCAAGCAGAAGCTGGATCTCGGCCCGCTCGTTCGCGTGCCCTACCGCCGGGGTCTGGCCATCTTCGTCATCACTGTGGGTATAATCGCGATCCACCACCGGATCGAGACGCTGCTGGGGCTGGAACAGAACACCTTGCTGATGACCGCACCTCTTGCCATAGCCGGCATGCTGATGATATGGCGTCATGAACGCGCCAAGCATTACATCGAAGCCGAGGTCGACTGGTGGGAGCTGCTCTTCTTTATGATGCTCTTTGCCAAGGCTGGGGCCCTGGAACATACGGGTGTCGCGTCGCGGATTGCGACGGACTTCGCCGCGACCTTCCACGGCAGTCCGGTGCTGCTGCTGTCGGTAATGCTCGGGATCTCGGCCATCGGTTCGGCGCTTGTTGATAATGTCGTGTTCGTGGCGGCATTCGTGCCTGTCGTCCGCGAACTCCAGGCGACACCGCTGTGGTGGGCGCTGTTGTTCGGGGCCTGCCTGGGAGGGAACATGACTATGATCGGCTCGGCCGCGAACATCATTGCGGTGGGGATGCTCGAGAAACGGCACCGCCGAAGCATCAACTTCGTACAGTGGCTGAAGGTGGGCGTGATTGTCGGCACAGTGACGTGCGTCGTCGCCTGGGGTGCCCTGATGCTGATGGCGAAGCACATGCCGGCCCAGCCCTTGTATCCACATGACGGCTGGGGGGCCTGGCCGGATCAGCATGAGGCCGCAGATCAACGACAATCCCTGCCGCCATCCCCTGAGGCTGCCACCGAACCGAACCGACCGACCACCGGGACGCACTGAGGCAGGCGAAAAGAAATAGCCGCCCAGGGCGACCTGTTCGCGCACTGCGACGGCGACGTTTTGGTAGAGATTTTCTGTGGCACTCACAATGGCAAGATAGTACAATCTACACGGATTTTGTTGGTGCTTTGACCAACGCCCGACAGATTGGCATTCACCATTATGTACCGAAATCAAGGTTTTAGGAGGCTAGCATGAACTCAGACATACACGCAGCACCCACGATTGGACGCAGGGAGTTTCTCTTAGGGCTTTCGGTGGCGGCAGCCGGCTCGCCCTTGATCCGTGTTGAGACGGGCCAGGCAGAGCATACAACTTCGCCCGCACCGCTGCTTCCCACGATACATCTTGGCGAACACCGCATTACCCGACTGATCGCCGGCTCCAATCCCATCAGCGGATACTCCTACATGGGCCCCATTCTGGATCGGCACATGCAGGAGTATTTCACACCCGAGCGAATTGTCGAATTCCTTTGGACGTGCGAACGTGAGGGCATCAATGCCCACCAATTCAGCCGCCCTGAAGAAATGAGCGGCGTCTTCCGGGAATTGAGGGAGCGGGGATCGAAGATGAAGTTTATCTGCCTGCATGCCGGCGGGCCGCAGCGCATGTCGGTCGAGAAGGTGGTCCAGGATACTCAGCCTATTGCGATCGTCCATCACGGAGGGGTCACCGACAGGCTGTTCCGTGAAGGCAAGAGCCGCGAGGTGCACGATTTTGTAAAACGCGTTCACGATGCCGGCGTTTTGGCCGGCGTCTCAGCCCACAACCCCGACTGCATCAAACAAATTGCCGATGAGGGCTGGCCGGTCGATCTTTTCATGGCTTGTTTCTACTACCTGACCAGGACGCCGGAGGAACTTGAAAAAATGCCGCCGGTTGTCACGGTCGAGGTCGGGTATTCGTTTTTCGCCTCTGACCCGATTGCTATGACCAAAGTGGTCCGGCAGGTTGACCAGCCTTGCCTGGGCTTCAAGATCCTGGCGGCCGGCCGGATGTGCGGCCGCGAGCAGAGAGTCGAAGCGGCGTTCAAGTTCGCCTTCGAGCATCTCAAGCCGACCGACGGCATGATCGTCGGCATGTATCCACGGTACCAGGACCAGATCCGCCAGAACGCCGGGTACACCCGGAAGTTCTCGGCGCAACGAGACACCTAACATCATTTTCACAGGGATACAAGGATATGCAAGAGATCAAGACGTGCCGTGGGTATTGGGCAATCATCCTATATGTTCTGTTTTGTTTTACAGGCGGTGCGAGTGGAATAGAACTCGGAATAGAGACAGACAAATTCACGATCGACGGCAAGCCGATATTTCTGTTCGGTATCAGTTATTACGGCGCGCTTGGTGCGTCGCGAGAGTATGTCATGAAAGAATCAGTACGTGCAGCATCACGAGGAGTAATATATGAATACGCAAACCAGAAGAGAGTTTCTCAGGATAGCAGGTGTATCGGGCGCATACTCAAGGCGTTACTTGCCGACCGGGAGAAAGAAGTTAAGCATGCTCGATGAAATCGCGCGAAACTCAACTACACGACTCTATTTTCAAAGAGAGGCACTATGAGACATCGACTCTCCAATTTTGCTGTTTTGTTCGCCGCTTTGGCGCTGGCGACCGGTTCGCTTTATGCCAGCGACTGGCCCACATTTCGAGCGGACGCAGCCCGTACAGGCTATTCAGCCGAACCACTGCCGGAGGAACTGGAGCTGCGCTGGATTTACCGCAGCCGAACGGCGCCGGCGCCGGCCTGGCCCGACTCGTCCCGAATCACATTTGACTTTGCTTATCAGCCGATCATTGTCGGCGATACGGTGATATTCGGCAGCTCCGCTGAGGACAAAGTTGTAGCCGTCGATGCGGGCAGTGGGAAGCCCCGGTGGACGTTCTTCACGGGCGGCCCCGTGCGTTTTGCCCCGGCGGCGTGGCGCGATCGAATCTTCGTGGCTAGTGATGACGGCCATCTGTACGCAATCAAAATCGGTGACGGCACTGTCCTTTGGAAACATCGCGGCGGACCAAACGGGCGGATGTGCCTCGGCAACGAACGCATAATCTCACGCTGGCCTGCACGGGGCGGACCAGTGGTGACCGATGGCGCGGTTTACTACGCCGCGGGGATCTGGCCCAGCGACGGTGTCTTCCTGCACGCGCTCGATGTCAGAACGGGACAGGTGCTCTGGACTAATGACAGCACGGGCCGAATGTATATGCCGCAGCCGCACGGCGGGGCGAATGCGCACAGCGGAGTTACTCCGCAGGGGTATCTGCTGGCTACGGAAGAACGTTTATTTGTCCCGACCGGGCGAGCCGTTCCGGCGGCGTTCAGGCGTTCCGACGGAAATTTCGAATACTATCTCCTGCAGCAAAACGGATCGATCGGCGGCGCTCGGGCGCTTGTTGCGGATCGTTTTGTCATCAATGCCGGCTGCTTTCTTGCGAGGGATACCGGCGAGCTTGCCGCCCGCGCAGGACGAGGCGTGTTCAGCGTTTTGCCTGACGGAATTCTGCGATCGACAGGAGAAACGCTGTCGGCGTATCACTGGGCGGACCTGGAGAAAACCGACCGCAAGGGCAAACTCGTACGCTACCGGGGATTGGACAAGTATCGACAAATTTCTCTGGAAGATGAATCGGCCGAGAGCAAACGCGCCCGGAAGGTCGTCGAGAAGTTGCCTGCTCTGGGAAGCTTGTACCGGGCTCAAGTACGATTCAGGGAAGTCGACGAGAACTTACCCAGGCAAACTGGTTTGGAACGCGCGGTGTCACAGGCCAGGCCTGATGTTGAAGCCCTGGGTGGCGAGGTCGGACCGTTCCTTGCTACTACGTATGAGCGACTGTACGAAGTGATCGGCGCAGCCGGGGAGGCGGTGTGCGGCGGGCCGGAAATCGTACGGGTCGTGAACCTCGATAATGGTTGCATCAGATGGTCACACGACGTCGAAGGTGATGCTATTGGTTTGGCAGCAGCCAAAGGCATGCTCGTCGTCTCCACATCAAAGGGTGTAATCTATTGCTTTGGGGCTTCGAAACATTCCGTTCCAAGTGCGCAGAAAGAATCATCGCCTGCCACCCGAACCAGCGGCATCGACTATGCCGCAGCCGTCGAAGATATTCTAAGCAAAAGCGGCGTCACAACAGGGATCTGCCTCGATTTGGGATGCGGCACAGGCGAGCTGGCTTTGGAACTGATCCGGCGGTCCAGGCTTTACGTGATCGGAATCGACTCGGATCCTGCTAACGTAAACAGAGCCCGTCGTATACTTGATGATGCTGGCGTTTATGGGAGCCGGGTATCAGTCCACTGCGGAGATCCTGGCAAAACGCCTTATCCTCGCAATTTTGCCAATTTGATCGTTTCCTCACAGGCCCTTGCCGGAAAAGTCGCTGCGCTAGAGAGGGCGGAAGTCGAACGTCTGCAACGGCCATATGGAGGAGTCGTCTGTCTCGGCACTCCCGGGCGATTGCGGGTCCGACGGCGCGGTCTGCTGGAAGGGAGCGGCAGTTGGACGCACCAGAATTGTGACCCGGCCAATACAATTTGCTCAACCGACAACATTATCCGCGGTCCGCTTGAGATGGCATGGTACCGAGATGGAGCGATCGAAATTGTCGACCGCCATGCGCAGGGGCCTGCTCCGTTATTCAATCGCGGATTTCTGGTGGTAGAGGGAGTGCACGGGATTTGTGCCCTTGATGCCTACAACGGCCACACCGTCTGGACGTACTCGATCCCAGATATCCTCGCCGACTGGGATGGCGTACATCACGATGTTGGCGTAGGTGATATAGGCGGCAATTTCTGCCTGAGTGACGAAGCGGTGTTCGTGCGCACCGACGATAAATGTTTGAAAATTGACTTAGCTACAGGCAGGAAGATCGGCGAGTTCACAACGCCGGTTGATTCGTCAGCCGGGAATCGCAACTGGGGCTACATTGCCTACGCCGACGGTGTGTTATTTGGCTCGGTACTAAACAATGAACATACCATAAGCCCCCGTTACGGAAACATACGGCTCCGCAACGAATCTGTTCTGCTTTTTGCTATGGATGCTGAGACCGGGCAGTTGATGTGGCAGTACAAGCCGGAACACTCCATTCGAAACAACACAGTCACGATTGCAGGCGACCGGGTCTATCTGATCGACCGGGCCATCGCTCTGGCTGACCGTATCACCGATCCCAAGCCGAACGGAAAACACCGTCCGTCACTGGAATCCGGCGAACATCCGGGTGGTACGCTGATCGCTATGAATGCCCGAACGGGAGAAGTTCTCTGGCAAAATGACGACGATGTTTTTGGGACTCAGCTTTCTGTAAGTGACAAGCATGGCGTGCTGCTGATGTATTATCAAGCCGTTAAACACAATTTCTTCAAGTTGCCTTCGGAAATCGGCGGGCGAATGGCAGCCTTTAATGTGAAAACTGGGTTACGCCTGTGGGACGAGACAGTTGAGCATAAGACCCGACCTCTGATAAACGGCGAGACAATATATGCGGAAGGTGGCGCGTGGACACTGAAGACAGGCGAGCATGTCCCGTGGGACTTCAAGCGGTCCTATGGCTGCGGGCAGATTGCCGGCAGTACGCATATGCTCGTCTTCCGCTCGGCTACGCTCGGCTATTTTGATCTTACGCGAAATGTCGGGACCGAGAACTTCGGCGGCACGAGGCCGGGCTGTTGGTTCAACGCCATTATCGCCGGCGGGATGGTCCTTGTGCCTGACGGTTCATCCAGGTGCGCTTGCAGTTATCAAACGCAGTCGTGGCTCGCCTTGCAGCGGCAGCAGTGATCGCCGGCGAGAAACGCCGGATTACCGCATCGGCGCGTACCCGAACAGATTGAACCGGCACGCTCGCAATGTATTCAGGCAGGAGTTGATCCATGTGCGATATGTCAAGACGTGAATTTTTCGTCGGCACTGTTGCGCTGTTTGCAGGTCCGGCGGCTTCGAGGCCGCCGCCACAGATGTCCCGGCAAATCAGACCGTTGCGGTCGAGGGCTCTTCGATAAAGCATAATAAAGCCAACCGTGTCCCGGGTCCCTGACTTTTCCGATAGTCGTTCCATGCATTGCGAACAAGCTGTGTGACCCGATTGGAATTCACTCGGCCTTCCGCACAACCGCAGCGCAGGCCCGGCGTAAGTATTTCTCGTATTCCCAAGGGCCGCTGCTGCCTGTCTGTCGCGTGACCACCAGGTCCAGGCTGGGCACGAACGCGATGAGCTGGCCGCCGGAGCCGGGCTTGTAGCGGGCGTCCTCGGGCATGCCGCGCGCCTCTCTCAAACGACTGGGCAGTTGCCAACCGTGGGAGAACGTCTCGGCACTAATCTTGAAACGCATTTCCAGGCCCCTTACGTTGTGTGTGGGTGCGGCAGTCTGCTCGACAAACCAGTTCGGAATTACCTGTTTGTCTTTCCAGCGGCCGTTGTGAATCATGCAATATGCAATTCTTGCCAGGTCGCGCGCCGGCATGCCCATTCCGTGCGACGGGTGCCTGCCGATTTCCTCGCCGCCATCGTAGTATTGGAACCACCAATGTTCACAGCCAATCGGTTTGAATAGTGCTTCGATGGCAAACTCGTCATAGGGTATGCCGGTGACATACTCACAGACCAGCGCCGCATGAGCCAGCGCGTGTGTCGAATAGCCACAGGCCGTGCCTGGATCAAATGCCAGCTTCGCAGTTCGTTCGTCACCGCTGTGGCCGAGGATATACTGCCACGTACCGTCATTTCGCGCGCCGGTTGCCTCAGGGCAGATGCCTGACGTATGATTGAGCAGTTGTTTGACCGTAATCTTCGCCTTGCGAGGATCGCTGAGCGGCATCGCCCAAGGGACAAAATCAAACACCGGATCGTCGAACGACATTTCTTGGGGCATCTGGCCTCGCTGGCTTCGCTCGGATGCGATGGCCAGCACGGTCGCACAGATTGCCTTTGAGACGGATGCAACCCTACGTGCATCGGTCTTGCTGCTGTTGCCACGCTCGACTTCGAGCACGATGTACCCGTTACGAATAACCACCGCCGCAAAGTTGCGCTTGTCGGAGGCCATGAGCCAATCCTTCAGTTCGAGTAGTTTATCGGGATCCATACCGGCGATGCGCTCGATTTCGTCGGGCGTATCGAGTTTTCGCCAGCCGCCTTGAGATTCCGGCGGCGGGAAATAGCCTTCTTCCTCTGACGCTTTCTCTGTCGACAATTCCTTGATCCGGATGTTACGGAATTCCACTCTGCCGGTGTGGCCGAGGAAGCCGATGTAACCTTTCTCTCGCTTTAGGCCGGGATGATTCTGCCCGTCGATCATCCTTTTGCCAACAGAATCGAGATCAATGTCGACAATCACGGTCCCATTAAGCGTAACCTTGACGTGTTTGTCCTGACAGAGTATCTCTTCAGTGTTCCACTGTCCGTTCGGATTCAAATGGCCGACCTTAGCCGGCGCGACTCCATAAACAGAGCCAAAGACCTCGTACTCTTTGAGCTTCCGATAGTAATGCGTGTCTTGTATTTGGATCTCCATGCCGGCGAACGCAGGATCGCCCTCAAGAGGCGCTCGAATCGCAACCCCATTGTTGCTTCCTTCAGGAAGCTTACAATCAAACCGCAGGATGAAGTCGGAGTATTCTCTGGTCGACATCAATTTCAGGCCGAGCAACTCCTCTTTGCTTCTGGCCGCCCCCTTCCAAATGAAAACCAGTGAATCGTTTTCGGCAGCCCAGTGTTCTGTCGCACCCTGCCAGCCAGCCAGGCTCTTGCCATCGAAAAGACCGACAAATCCCTGTCTCATTTCCTCCTCAGAGAAGCCGGCGACCGGCGTCAACGGTGCTGTTTCCTCCCCGTCCGGGGCCGGGCTGGTCAATTGCTTTAATTTGGCATAGACCGTGGGATCATCAATGCCGCCTTTGAAATGAAATGGAAAATGCTGGTTGACCTTCTCATGCATGAATCCCCATGAAGCACCGTGTTCAACACTTAGTCTGGCAGCTTCTGCTGCTTGTTCGCCGTACTTCTGGTCCTCGTTACAGACAATCGGCTTGCCGTATTTCTTCAGGGCTTGAATCCGCTTGGGTATATCATCCAGTGTGGTGCCGTTGAAGTGAATCAGCAGAAAGTCGCTTGCGTCAGCGACGCTGTCCGGCAGCCGGCCGTTGCCCAGCCCGCTCGTGGAAACCAGCAGCTCGGGCGCGATGCTCTTGGCCAACTTGATTAGCTCAACCTGACCTTCGGGTTTCTTAAGAATCGGATGGTCAAAACCGGAATGATTGAATTCGTTGGCGATTTCCAGAACGACGTTGGTGAATCCTGACTCCCCAAGCCAGCGGACCGCGTTTGTAACACCTGTCCTAACGGCTTCCTCGTCCGTCAGGACCTGGTCCTGACGCTGGTAGTAACACCCGAGGATGACAGCAGCACCGTTGCGGTCGCACGCCTCGATGACTCGCCTGACTCGCTTCATGTAGTCCCTACGAAGTGAACCATCGGATCTGAATGCGGAATTGGCGGCTCCCTCGTAGCCGGGAAAACCGCCCTGCAGACTGATAGTGAATGCGCGAATGCCGTGCGCTACATATTCCGGTATTTTTGCGGTGAACTCGCTGGTATTCTCTTCGGCATCGAATCCGGGCCGGTGTATGTCTTCAAAAACTGCGTTGACCATCCGCACGTTCATCAACAGCCCTTCAGCCTGTGTCCCGGGGTACGTCACCCGCCCGTTCAGACGCCACCGGCCATCGGCGATGGAAATCCATGTTTTTTCGGAACCTGCCGACAGCGGCGCCGGCAGCAGAACAGCGACAGCAACGGATGCGACTATGGACCGCATTATAGTTGTCATAAAAAGTACTCCTTGCTATTTAGCGTATCGCAACATTGTCGAACAAGTCGATAGACTAATCCGCCGGCGCGGGCCAGTCCAGATGCTTGTGCAGGAATTCAAACGTGCCTTCTCCGTTGATGCTGTGCCCACCCTGGAAGAACTCGATCTCCGTGCGGTCGGCGATGCCGAGCTGGGCGTACAGCCATCGCACCTTCGCGTACTCGTGCGCCACCCAGCGGTCGCGGCCCACCGTGTCGAGGTGACCCCGCTCGACCATGAAGGGCCGCGGCGCCATCAGGTAGGCCATCTCGGCATAATCGAACGTGTGGCCGAGGTTCCAGTAAGGCATTTCCCATTCAATGGTGCGCATGAAACTGAAGGGTTGGTCGGTGGCGGCAACTTTGCGCGTCCATTGATTGAAGTCGCCAGAACAGATCGAGAGGCAGTACTTTTGGAGAACCGGCGGCACGCGCACGGCCGTCTCGCCCCCGTAGCTTAACCCGTAAAACGCGATGTGCTCGCTCTCCACGAAGGGCAGCGTTTCCAGCCAGCGCAGGATCTGGTCGTGCTGTGCTATGATGAATGAGAAGAGTGTCGACTTGACGGTGTTCGCCTTGCGATCGAGCCAGCGATAGCGATCTTCCCCGCGGTACAGATTATGCGGCGCAAACGTGATGAATCCCCGCTC
>JBARRE010000041.1:0-1754 GCA_049644065.1 Sedimentisphaerales bacterium
GGATAGTGTTAGTGAATGCCCATTGGAAATTACGGGAGCTTCGGGTGAGCTGATTTCTCGCTGAGATGAAGGTCCTCTGACAATTATGCCGGGACTCATATATTCCGGCCCATCATCAAGAAATTCATAATACAGGATGTCATGCCGGCTCACACGCATCTGTACCGGCTGAGGTGCGGCCGGACTAAAGGAAACATGTCGAGCGACGACATCCCGGTGCTCTTTTAAATACAAGTTGATGGTAGCTGAATCATCAGGCCGAGCAAGAGCGACATCACGCCGGGCCAGTTCCAGCTCTTTTCTCAGATCGGTGACTTTTCCGGATAGAACAAAGCAGGCCACCCAGGAAGAAATGATAAGAAATGCCGCAGCTAAGCAGCCAGCTTTGCTCCAAAACATAATCCTCCGTATATTCGGCTCAAATGTAACCGAATTCATTTTTTCCTGTGCTTGGAAAATATCGATCTCTTTTTTGTGTGCTTGTTTCCATTTATTGAAATCGAACTGTGGCTTATCCCTGCTGATGGCATGCGAGATTAGTTCATCTAAATTTTTATTGTTTCTATCCACATTCATAACCGGTTCTCCGGAAAACCATTTCTCTTTAAATAGTCTGCCATTTTTCTTTTTGACCTTGTCAATCGGCCGTTGATCGACGCCTTTGAAATTCCCAAAACAAAGCTGATTTGTTCGTAAGACAAGCCGTCGTAATATCGCAGGACAACCAGGTCTTTCGCGGATTCCGGAAGCTGCTCAATAGCCCGGCGAATCGCGCGGTCGTTTTCGTCATGATTCTCGACCTCATCTACTTGTGAAATATCTTCATTGCCGATTTGCCGGACCTTGGCCGCCAGCATGTCCTTAGCGACATTTCTACAGATACCGGCGAGCCATGGGGCGAATCTGTCTTTGTTCTTCAAACTCCTGAGATTGACCAGCGCTCTGGCAAAACTCTCCTGGGCGGCATCCTCGGCAAGTTGATGCTCGCTCAGAACCGCGTACCCAACCGCGACCATCGCAGGGTAATATCGCCGGCACAGCAGCCCGAAGCTCTCGATGTCGCCGCCGGTTGCCGCTTCAATCAGATGTATTTCCGATCTCTCAGACACGTTTCAAAGGTTAACCTCCGAATTCGTCATTCGCCAATCAGCGTCCGTTATATAGTCTGGCTGAAGGCGGAAAATAAGCGCGAAAAATATCTCTTTTATTCTTATTTTAGCTGTTATCGCTGCAAATCGGTCACAGAAAATCAATTCTTGGAGGAAAAAAGGTATAGGAGTCTGTCCGAGTAATTGATTTAACCAGCGTTTGTTCCGTTTTTTGAAAATACCTGCAAGGCCGGGATGATATGTGGAACTGCTGAAAACCAGGTTCCGAAATTGAGGACAACGTTTGTGCTGTGCCAAAATAGCAGGAAAAACGGATTCTTGACGTGAGTGCGCAGTCTTTTTTTCGTTGTTTCTTTGCGGCATGACATGTTGAACCTGCCGGAAAATTGGCGAAATTGAGATAAAATTACGTATTACGAAGCTTCGACTTGCCGGAGTGTTTCAATGAAGAATATGTGGGAAATTCCGGTCAATGGGTAACCGGAACCGCCTCTGTGACTGCCTGATTTTGGGCCCAGGGCTACCGCATCTAATTTTTTTATGACTCAAGAGATCGCCAGCGGCGGCACGATAACTACTGTATAGATTGTTATGTTGTTACTATACAGGAGTTTACGGATGAGCATGAGATTGTTAGATTACTTT